>NZ_JBGVBR010000162.1:0-11800 GCF_045225735.1 Succinimonas sp.
CCTCAGGCTGTGGAGGCTTATGTCAGCAAGAAAAATTTTTCAGAAATCGACATGGTCAAAAGAGGCATCATCAAACTTTATGAAGAGGATTTTTACAAAATCGACACGTACGGACGGCTGTCCAAAATGTACAATTCCATTCCGAATCAGCTGAACAGCGGCAAAAAGCGCTATGTGATTTCCGCAGCTACCAAAAAGCACACCACCTCAAAGGATCGAGAGAAGCTTTCTGAACTGGTGGACTCAAAAACAGTACTCATGTCCTGCAATACGACAGATCCCTCGATATCTCTGAGCGCTGCAGCGGATAATGATTCTTTCAAGCTTTATCTTGCAGATACCGGACTGTTTGTTTCGTTATTGTTCAATTCTCAGGATCGTACCGGCAGCAACATATACAGCAAGCTTTTGAGCGACAGCCTGGATGCGAATCTGGGGTATCTTTACGAAAATGCCGCAGCTCAGATACTGGCATCCTGCGGCTGTAAGCTTTTCTACCACACCTGGAAGAAGGAGAACAGTAACCACAGCTATGAAATTGATTTTCTGATAGCCGCTCATGCCAAACTCGTACCGATAGAAATCAAATCATCGGCAATAAACAACCACAAGTCAATTACGGCTTTTTCAGAAAAATATTCCAGAAAAGTCTGGCGGGAATACCTGTTCTCACAGCGCGATGTCGGCCATCGGGAACAGCTGATTCTGAAACCGATCTACATGCTCCCCTTTGCGCTGGAAGAGCTTCTGGAAAACCCCGAACAGATCACTGCTCCTCACAAGGCCTGACAGCAGATTGGAAATGTCACCGATCCTGCTAAAACACTGAATACGGACAAATTGAAAAAATCAGCTTAGGATTTTCTTTATTGCGCAGGCTATTAAGTCAATGCCGGCGCCCGCAAATCAGAACTGTTTGCCTTTCTCTTCCGCCAAACATCCTCTGGAGAATATGCCATTGTTCCTTATCTGCCGTAAAAGTTCATATGGCCTCCGGCATTGACCGCCCTGCTATTTTTTACTCGGTCGCAGCCGACTCGGCTGTGTCCGAGTAAAAACGCGGCTTCTCCGTCTGTAACCCCGCCTGCCGCACCGGGACTTCCGGTTCTGCTCTGCTGCCGCTTCAGCTCCCATGCTCTCCCCGGTTTCCGCTTCCTGAAATCACGGGGTTACTTTGCAGGCTGCCTTTTTTCCAAAGTCACCCACATGGCAGGACGAGCGGTTATTCCCCCGGCATCAACATTCTGAACGTTATTATATGTGCCATCGGATCGCACCACTCCGGAATAATGCCGCGGCGCCCTGGTCTGTTCCTCCGGCTGTTTGCCCGGTTTCCCGCTGCCGGAGAGCCACCAGTCCCCGAAGCCGTCCGCGCTCCGGCTGCCCTTCTCTCCGGCATAGGACGTAATCCGGCACCGCCGGGCGGCATCATCGGGGAAATACGCCTCGGCTTCCGCGGCATCCAAAAGAAACACCCGATCCCCGCCGGATCTGCCGGGGGATTTCACCGAGGCTATAAGCCTTCGGTCTGCTTCCGAAAACGTCTGCCGCAAAAACTCCCCGTTAAGCCATTTCCGGATAGCGCTGTTTTCCCAGATTACCTGAGCAAAGCTGTCATGGAAGGGACGGGAATCAATGCAGTTTTCGGTTATGAGGAGAAACTTTTCCCCCTCTCTTTTAAGAACCCGCCATTTAAGCGGCTCAGGAGTCCGGTCAGTTTCCGGATACTGTCCGAAGAAAACCGGATCGCCGGGCTCGGGAAGATACCCTCCGGCATCGCTTTTCATAAGATCGGAAAGATTTTGGGTTTCCGGGAGAGCGCTCACGATCCCCCGGCATATTCCCGGGGCATCGCTAAGACGCAGGCACAGGCTGTAGGCATAAAGCGGCTGTTTCATAAGGAAGAAGATAAGAAGAGCGCCGATAAGGAAAGCCCCCATAATAAAAAGCTTTTTTAACGGCCGCGGTTTCTGAACCCAGACATCTTCGTCCGAAATCATAATTTCTTCGGCGGTGTCTTCCGGGGCGGCCGGGATCTCTTCCCGGTCAGGATCCGGGCTTACGGGCCGAAATCCTTCGGGGGTGCGTACGTAAATTACGTCGTCATCGAATACACTGTACTCGTCATCCTGAAACCGGGGCTCCGGCTCTTTCTGAGGCTGCGGTTCCGGGGCAGCCGGAATCTCTTCCCCGTCAGGAACCGGGCTTATGGGCAGAGATTCTTCGGAGGCGCTTTCGAAAAAATCATCCTCCTCAAAAACACTGTCCCCGTCATCCTGAAACCGGGGCTCCGGCGGCTCTTTCGGAGGCAGGGGCTTCTTTTTCAGGCTGAACCTTTTTGCCGGAGCCGCAGCTCCGGGATTCTCTCCCTCATCATCTCCGGCCTCTTCCGGTACGCTCCCCAGAATATCCAGAAAGATCCCGGCGATTTCCGGGGTATCCCGCTCCGGCAGGCTCCGGGAGAAAAAGCGGAGATCATCACAGGTCTCCCGGATAAACTGCTCCCGGGAGATCACGTTATAGCGGCAGTACTCCGGAAGCCGGTTCCGAAGATCCCGGGGATCCTTAAACACCGCACCCCGGAGGGCCAGCATTCTGACGGAGGAAAAGGCGTAGCCCAGCATGTAGGCTTGCTCCAGAAGAGAACCGGAGCTATCTTCCCGGTCCCGGCGCGTTCTTATGCCTTCCAGTATCCCGAAGGCGCGGGAATCGAAAATGACCTCTCCCGCATACATTTCCAGAATACCGTGCTGAAGCAGCAAGGCCGCTTCATTGATAAACGGGGACGGCTTTGCGGTTCTGAGGCTTTCTCCCGCGGCATATCTGTCGATGCTGACATTGACGGCTTCATTAAGGAGCGCCTCCCCGAGCTCCCGAAGTCCGGAGTACTCCCGCCCGCCCAGGAATACTGACCTGAGTCCCGGGGCCAGCCGGTACATAAGACGCGCAAAGGCAAGATAGTTCTCCGGATCTCCCTCAGACCTGAAGCTTTGAACTGCGATTCTGCAAAGATACTGAAGACGGGGATCCTCGTTCCCGAAAAAATCAGCCAGCCTTCCGGACTGAAGCTCCGAAAGGCCCTCTCCGGGAGAGAGCATCATGGCTCGGACAAGCCCGGTCATCTCGGAATATCCGGTACCGTTAAAAATGTAAGTTTTGCTGTCAGACAAATTCATCATCCGGCGTTATTATCTGGCATCAGCGTCAGGCATTGCTTGCCATAAAAGGCAATGCCGTACTTTTTGATGTCCTGATAACCGCTGGCTCTGTAGCGGTATTCGTACTTTTTGTCATCAATCTGTTTAAGAGCTTCCCGGCACATTTTTTTAAAAGCGTTGGGAGTTCCGATCTCGCATTTCTTAAATTCCAAAATGACAGCTTTGCCCTCAAATACTTTACTGAGAATGATGTCTGAGAACCCGTTGCCAGCATCCTTCTCAGATTCCATCTCCACTCTGTTTATCCGGTTTCTGGCGGTTCCTGCAGTTCCGGCGGCAATACCGAGAACGGATGTCATGAACCCGTGATAATACCCCTCGCCGCTCATGGCATCCCGGTTGCTGATAAATCTCATGAGCATGTCATCTATGATATCCTGAACCTTTTTGGCATCCCCGGAAAACAGAGCCTCCAAAAGCTCAGCGGCCCTTTGAGTCCATTCCGGATTATCCTTGCTGAAAATGCTCTCCGCCTTCTCAAGGAAGCTTTGCAGTACCTCTTTGTTAGGAATTTTAATCACAGCTTTTCTGATGATCTCTTTATCGTCAGATGAGGAGTTACTGTTCTTGGAAGGAGCTGATTCAGCCACGTGAGTGCCCTTTGCCACCGTAAAATACCCGGTATGCAGCATCATAGTGGCAAAAGTGTCAAAGCTGGTATTGCCATTTATCTCCGGATAGGCGGTGAATGTTTTGAGGGTGATGGTCTCCGTGCCGTTATGCATGAGGTTTTCTATCCTTTCGAGATCTGAACTGTCAGGATACCTCATGCAGATGTCAATAATGTCGTTCCCGCTGGAATTTGCCCAGTAGTTTTCCGGCTGGAAGGTGGCAGGATTGTTGTCAGGACGGAGAGCCCGGGACATGAATTTAATAACGCTCCATGGGCACAGCATGCCAGTACCGGCAAAATTGTAGCCGTCATACCACTCTGTAACATCAGGAAGGCGTGTTTCCATCCCGTACCGTTTCAAAAGACCTGCGGTTTCGTCTTTGGTAAGCCCGATAAAGCCGGAATAAATCGTATCATTAATGCCATATGTGTCAAAGTTGTTGACTCCTGTGAAAATGCTCTGATGGGCGATGCGGAGGCATCCGGTGACAAAACCTTTGAAGATGTTCGTATCATTGTCCTTCAGAGCCGAACTAAGGATTAGCCGGATAACATCGAGCATATCGGTGTAGTAGCCGCGCGCTGTGGCTTTTTGCAGGGGAACATCGTACTCGTCAATGATAATTACCGGATCTTTATTGAAGGCTTTTTTCAGGCAATTGGCCAGATCCTTTATAAACAGATTTATAAGGGATGCCATACCTTCGGCAAAGGTACCATCACGTTTAAAAATACGGGTTTTACCATGCTTGCAGTCCTTTATTCTGCGCAGGAACACTGTATCCAGCTCTTTCTTTTTCGTAAGAAACTCAAACTTGGCAGCCTGCTCTGCAAATATACTAACAATCATCTCCACGGCATCCTGGAATGTTTTCCCCTCTACATCCTTAAAAGATATGCTGATAACAGGATAACGTCCCATGTATTCATCGCAGAATGCTTTGTTCTTATAGATAGCGAGATCCTTAAAGAGTCTCTCAGGCCGGCTTCTGTCCTCCGGATTCTGGTAGTTCATTTCCAGAAAACAGGACAGCATGCTCATGGTAAGAGTCTTACCGAATCTCCTGGGTCTCAGTATCAGAGCTACCTCTGTTCCCGAGTTCAAAAGTTCCTCCAGATAGGAAGTCTTATCAATGTAGACCTTGCCTTTACTGATGAGCTTCTCAAAATCAGTCATGCCTATCGGAAAAACATCCCCAGTGGCCGCCGCAGCCTTCTTAGTTCCCATAACCGTTCCTTAAAAGTATAAATTTTGAATAACCTTGTGCTAAAAAAACCGTACCGCTAATCTCGGAGAACGCCCCTGTGGCAGGGAATCCTCTGGATATTGCTACCTCTGACTATTTGCCAGAAAATGTCAATCAGCAGGGGGGTTACCTTGCAGGCTTCCTTTTTTCGTCATTACTGACAAACAAGAAAGAATGCAAGGATAAAACCAGCATTAAAAGCACAAACACCATTTAGAGTTCTGAACCAGACTCAATACTGTTCAGCCTGCGAGTTCCGGCCGGCCCTGCCCCGCAGCAGAATGCCGGCTTTCCTGTATCAGGACAGGAGCTCCAGAAGCTCCTCGGAGGACAGGCTCATGAGAGACTGGCTGTTTCCTTCCAGAATGGACTCTGCCAGATCCTTCTTGGTCTCCTGAAGCTTCAGGATCTTCTCCTCGATGGTGTCCTTGAGAATGAGCCGGTACACGGTGACATTCCGGGTCTGCCCGATGCGGTGGGCGCGGTCAGTGGCCTGATTCTGCACCGCCAGATTCCACCACGGATCGTAGTGAATAACCGTATCGGCTCCGATAAGGTTAAGTCCGGTGCCGCCGGCCTTGAGGGAGATCAGGAATACCGGAACATCCCCCTCGTTGAACTCATGAACCATGGTAATGCGCTTTTCCTTGGGAGTGCTGCCGGTGATCTTGAAGTAGGAGATGCCCCGGGAGGTGAGATCCTGTTCCAGAAGCTCCAGCATGGAGGTGAACTGGGAAAACACCAGCATGCGATGGCCGCCGTCAATGGCGGTTTCCACGAGCTCCATGCAGGCCTCTCTCTTGGCGCTCTCCTTGGCATAGTTCTCATATACCAGGGAGGGATCGCAGCAGATCTGCCGGATCCGGGTCAGCTCGGCCAGGATCTTGATCTTGTCCTCGCCGCTGTCTCCGGAAAGCTGGATCATCTTCTTCATCCGCACCACCTGGGCATCATAAAGCTTCTGCTGCTCCCCGGTGATTCTGGTATAGCGCACCTCATCGATCTTGGCGGGGAGGTTCTTAAGCACGTCGGCCTTCTTTCTCCGGAGGATAAAGGGGGAGGTCATGTTCTTAAGCTTCGCGATGGCTGCTTCGTCCTTGCCCTTGGTAATGGGGGTCTCGAACTTCTTGTTAAATTCCGCATAGCTGTAAAGGAAACCCGGCATGACATAATCAAAAATGCTCCAGAGCTCGGAGAGGCGGTTCTCAATGGGAGTGCCGGTTAGAGCGAAGCGCGCCCGGCCCTTCACTGACTTCACCGCCTTGGTGTGTCCTGCCTTAGGGTTCTTGATATACTGGGCTTCGTCGATGATCAGAAGCTCGAATTCCAGATTCTGGTAAAGAGCGATGTCCCGGGTCAGGAGATCATAGGAGGTGATAAGGACATCCTTGTCGGAAAGATCGCCGAGATACGCCTTCCGGACAGCCAGGGTGCCCGCCACCGGGCAGGCTCTGATGTCCGGGGTGAATCTCCGGAACTCCTCGGCCCAGTTATACACCAGGGAGGCCGGACAGACCACCAGGGAAGGCTTTTTGGCCCCGGCATCCAGGGAGGCCTTGATCACGGAGATCATCTGAATGGTCTTCCCGAGGCCCATGTCATCGGCCAGAATGCCGCCGAAGCCGGCCTGCTTCACTGTTTCCAGCCACTTAAAGCCGTGCTTCTGATATTCCCGGAGCACGTCCTTAAGCACATCCGCAGGCTCGAAGTCGGAATCTCTGATGGAGTTAAAGCTTCTGATAAGCCGGCGGTAGGTGTTGTCGCGGCTCATGGCCAGACTCTCATGCTCCTGCATCAGCCGGTCGAGATAGAGAGCCCGGAAGAGCGGGAGCTTGGCCTTCTTCTGAATCACCTCCGCCGGCACCAGATCGATCTTTTCCAGAAACTCCGTGATCTCCTGGAGCATGTCGT
This sequence comes from Succinimonas sp., assembly GCF_045225735.1. Lineage (NCBI taxonomy): Bacteria > Pseudomonadati > Pseudomonadota > Gammaproteobacteria > Aeromonadales > Succinivibrionaceae > Succinimonas > Succinimonas sp. Next base: position 6,990 of record NZ_JBGVBR010000162.1, read on the forward strand.
TATCAGTCAAGTCAATAAATTCGCCGGACTTGAGACGGAACCACTTCTTTTTCAGGCGATAGCTGTTCATTACCGCCAGAAGCTCCTTCTTATCCAGCTCCGCTGAGGTCACCGTGATATCCATCATGTCGCTGTCCACGGAAACGCCGATCTTGATCACGGGAGGCTTCTTGACCTTGAGACTGTTAAAGGCCTGGGTGCCCCGTACCGTCCCGAAATGCTCCAGGCGCTCCAGACTCCGGGACAGGAAGCCGAACAGGATATCGTCATCCACCGTCCGATGCCAGTACTCGTCCTTGTCGGGAGCCAGGAAGAATCTCCGGACCTCCTTCACCACCCGATCCTCCTGCCGGATATCCCGATAGGCCCCGGATCTGTCCTTGTCGGCGGTAATGATATAGGGCTTGCCCTCATAGCTGACCTGAAGCCGCAGGGTGATTGCGGAGCCGTCATAATCCAGGAAGAACTCGAACACCGGCTCCGGATTAAGGTACTGATCCAGAAGCCCCTCGGTATGATCCTGGACATCCACGAAGGGGTTATCCATCAGCACCGGGAGAATGCGGTAATAGAACTCACTGAGATTCGGCCGGCCCACAAAGAGGTAGAAGCGGCCGCTGTTGTCGGCAATGGAGGAAAACGGCGACAGGAGCTCCCTTTCCCGGCCGGATATTTTTTTCAGGGTCTTCGGAGCCAGAATGTATTTGGCCACCGTCCCGCTCCTGATAGTGGGAATGACCCCGGTGAGACTGATGCCGGTAATGTTGCCCCGGGCATCCCTAGTGGTATTAAGGTTAAGCTGGAACCGGAGATCCGCATCGGCTCCCACTACCAGAGTGTCCTTGATGCCGTTATCCGTATCATCATACTCCGCGCTGATGCCCTGGGCTTCCTCGTAAAAATTGTCCAGTTCATGTCCCAGAAGGGGCATTTTGGCTGATACCTTGGGTTCCAGATAGTCGTATTTGGAGGCGCGGGAGACCGCAACGTAAACGTCGGATATGGCGTCATGTCTCTTAAGGATAAAGCGGAACAGCCTCATGCTCTCCTCGTTAAATTCCTCCTCTGCGAAATTCAGCATGGTGTTTTTGGAGAGCTCGAACAGCCGGTTGCCCCGCCAGGCGCGCACCAGACTCATGATATTCTTGATCACATAGGATCTCTTCTCCCCCTCCCGGCCGATCTTGAAGCACAGGGCGGTGCCATCCGCATCAGTGACAATCCTGGGAGTCAGGGTGAGATGGTTCTTAATCTCGGGAACATCGTCGGAGACGGCGTCATCCTCCAGCTCATTTTCGCGGAACTTTTCAATAGATTTGAAAAAGGCGGTGGCGTTGTCGTCCGTGGAATCGCTGATCTGCCCCCGGTTCTCAATATCCTCCCAGAGCTCAAGCACTGCCAGGAGCTGATATTCATCCAGAAAAGTCCGTCCCCCGAGCTCCTCATCCTTATAATCGGAGGGAATGCATCCGGCCTTGGGATTGTACTGGGCATCGGCATCGAAATAAGTGAGCTCCCAGGTGATGCTGCTGCCCTGCATCTCGCATTTTGCCTGAAAGGAGCCGGGATAGACCTTATAGTTGAAGGTGGCCTCGAGATAGTAATCATTGGTGCGCTTTACCCGGTAATAATGCACGTCCGCGGTTACGGGCTTTTGGGTATCCGCCATAATCTCCCGGGCGATATCCATGGCCGCCTTATTGGTAACGCAGTTCTCGAGGTAGCCGGCCATGTCGAAAAACACCAGCCCCTGCTGATCCCCGAGGCCCTTCCGGTTCCTGAAGAAATCCGCGGCCGGCAAAAGATCTCGCGGGCTCTCCCGGCGGTATTTAAGAATGTCCGCAAGATAACGATGATACTGCTCCCGGCTGAACCGGCAACTGTAGGTGTAGTTGTTTTCCTGGACCCTGATGCTGCCGAGATCCCGGAAGGTTTGGATCAGAAGCGCCGCCCCATGCTCGCAAATACCGGCGGATTGACTGTTTTTGCACAGCTTGCAGGAGCAAACTGTCTGATCGGGCTTATTTCCGTAGAGTTTCGGGAAACCAGACACCTTGCAATCCCAGCTGTCCCAATAGGAATATGAGCGGGCAGTTTTGCCGGATTCAAACCGCCCGTCAACCCAGGCGGGAACAGTGGTCATTCTCCGCTCCGGGGTGTCATTATAGTAATTGAAATAGGGTTTATAACTGACAACCTTGACTTTGGCGGCCGCCTTCAGGGTTGCCTCGTCAACGAAATCATGTATGGTAAAGGTCTCCGTCAGCTGAGGTATATCCTTCTGGGTTATTTTCTTAATTATCATATGATCTCCCCCATTTCTGCTTTAACCACTGATTTAAACTGTCAGCCTGCCGGAATCCCCCGTTACTGACAATCATCCTGATCTGTTCTGAACAATACTGAACTGCAAAGGCTTAACATTTTCGCACCCGTTATTCGCATTATTTTCATCATCACTTCCAGCACTGCACCGCATGAGCGGCACCAGGCGCTGACAAAGGTCTCCGCGCCCCGCCGGGTTTCCGCGGGGCCGGCAGTCATCTGGGTTTCCGGGTATTATTTGCCGTTAGCCTTTTTCCGGCCGGAGGAAAAATGCGATCCCGAAAACACCGCCTGAGCAGCATCATCGCTGTCGTCTTCGCCATCCTCGCCATCATCCTCGCCATCATCCTCGCCGTCATCTTCGCTGTCGTCCTCGCTGTCAGCGGCGCCGGCAATTTCCTCCGCTGCTTCACTGAAGGGCTGCATGATAAGCTCGTCCTTGTCATTGATTTCCACGGCCACCAGCTCCGAGGTGGCGGTATTGCCGAAGGAATCCTCAAAGGTAAAGCCGAAGAGCATTTTGATTTCCCCGATCTTCTCATCGGTGATCACGGAATCCTTCCGGTAAACAAAGGTATCGATATCCACCTCCTGCTCCTCGTCGTCTCCGGTGAGGCTGGAAGCGCTGAATACCGTGGTGATCTTGTCTCCCGGCTTCAGAATGTTGCTGAAGCGGCCCGGAACGCCATTGGCGGATTCCCGCTGCACGCCGGTGATGGAGTACTTCTCGGTTTTGAAATCATAGGACACCATCATGTTGTAGGGATGGCCGTTGATCTTGACGCTGCAGTCATAGTTAACATAATCATCGGTCACATTAACCACGGTAAGGGGCAGGAGATGACCGTCCAGAGCGGCCCAGGTGCCGTCCAGGGTGTCGGTGAACACGCCCTTGTCCCAATCGGCCTCCAGGCGGACATCGGATCCCACATTGACGAGAATGCCCTCGGGGGTATCCTTTGAAGGGGGCTCGTAGAAAAGGACCTCCAGCTTCACCGTGCTGATAAGGGGCAGGATCTCCTTAGGCACCTTAACATAGGCGTTGGAGTCGCTGTCAAAGGCCACCTTGGCATCCTCAAGACTGGCAATGCCCTTTTTCTGCAGCGTCTGAGCCTGCTGGGCAAAGGCCACGAGCCCGCCGGTGCCGGAACTGAGACCGGCGGCAAAGCCGGATCCGAAATGTCCCCCGGTGGTTGGCTTAGGCTCCGGAGTTTCCGGCGGGGTTACCGGTGCAGGCGGAGTCACAGTTCCCCCGCCGCTCCCCGTGCCGCTGTCCGCATAGCCGTCATATTTTCTGCTGATATTCTGCATCTCCTTCAGGAATCTGTGGCTGAAGTCGATCTGATCCCCGATTCTCTCGGCATCATTCTGGTTAATAGCCCCTAGCTGGAGACCGTAGGCCAGATTAAGGGAGGTGGGAGTGCCCTGCTTGAGAACGTACTTAAAGGGATCCTTCCAATTATCCAGAGGATAGTAGACAGACACCCCGGAGCCCTTTTTATAGCGGCCGTTTTTGCTGTAGATGACGTATTTGTCCAGAGCGCTCAATACGGCCTTGGCCTCCTTGGGGGCCAGGCTCTTCAGGTTATTCACATACTGGCGGAGATCAATAACATCCGAATAGGGTTTTCTGTTCTGTCTCCCGTAGGACTCGGATTTGTCCGCAGCCCGGGCGACCTTGGAGAGAAGAGCGCCCTGCTCGTCAAAGGCGTCCAGAATGGTGATGCCGAGTTCGTCATAGGCCAGCATAAGATCCGGGAAATGATCCAGGGAGACCGCGGACAGAGTGCTGTTGCTGTCCACGGAATATTTCTTCAGATCCTGATGATAGGTGTCCACAATGGATTCGCTCAGCTTTCTGAGGCTCATGCGGGGATTCTTTTCCAGAGAGTTAAGCCACGGGGTGTAGAACCAGCCCAGACTGGGCTCGGACTCCTCCGAGGCAATCATCACGTGTCCCCAGCGGTTCATATGGTAGCCCGAAGCCAGGGAGCCCATAAGACAGGCGTCAAAGCCGATGATGTCAAAGGGCTTTTCCACCCTTCCATAGATATTCTGAAAAGCCCCGTTGATCTCGGACATCTCCAGAAAGTCGTCGGAAAAGTTTTCATCATAGCCCACGCCGCCGGTGGGGCCGGCCCCGTGGTTCCAGAAGATAATCATGCGGCGCTCGGGGTTATAGCGGGACTCGCCGAATTCCAGGAAGCGGGACAGGGTGTCCTCCCGGCCCATGCTCTGATTGTTCCAGCTTTTAAGAAGCTTAATGTCGTGATCCTTGACCTCGTAGATCTGAATCTTGCTGCTGGACACCACATCATTCTTCCAGTCCCTGGCGCCGCCGGTCTGCACCAGAAAGCGGACATTCTTCCCGGCCATGCTTTCGGCGATTTCCTGAAGATCCGAGGTGGCGCTGCCGCCGGAATCCTTGCTGCCGTCGCCGGTCTCCAGATCGGAACCCACGAGATAGAAATAGATAAGCCAGGGCA
>NZ_JBGVBR010000163.1:0-6482 GCF_045225735.1 Succinimonas sp.
ATCTCTCTCTTCTTCAGGCCGGCGACTTCCCGCATCAGCCGCCGGCCGGTTCATCAGTAAACATACGGTGTCCAGCTGCCCCCCTTGATCTTATAGAACCCCTTGTCGCCGTACTTGATAAAGAAGGCGTTGGTGCTTTCTGATATCGGTGCGGTTTCCGGGAGATTGCGGGTAATGGAGTCCAGATTATTGCTGTCCGGATCGGCGTAGGCATTCTCCTTAATGGATCTCGCAATAAGCTCTGACAGCGCCAGATAGCTGTGCCGCCCCTGAAGCTTAATCTGGGATTCCTGATGCTGTTTTCCGAAGAATCTCACGTATACCGGGAGCTCGGTGATCCTGTCCGTGGGGATTTCCCGGAGCTTGGCGAACTGCATTTTATCTCCGGCGATGGCGCCGCCGTGCTCCGGCACCATGATAAAGAGCACGTTCCGGCCGCTCTTTTCCAGCTGATCCGCAAAGGCGCTGAGATCGTCCAGAAGCCGCCGGAGCCGGGGTTCAAAGTCCAGGGATCTCCTTTCCCCGTCGTTGTGCAGGCCGTCATGGAGGGAAATCAGGTTGAAGAACGCCGCATTGCCGTAGGAGCTGTTCCGGGAGACGCTGTTCAGGTACTGCTCGAAGAGGGCGGCATCGCTGTAAACAGGGGTGCCGTCAAAGGATCGGTAGGCAATCCTGAGAAGCTCCGGATCCTCGGGCTCTCCGGAGAGTCCGGCCAGAGTCTGGAGCGATGAGAGATACTCGCCGTAAACCCCGTTGTGATCCAGATAAACCGAGGTGGTGAAGCCCAGGGCGGCGAGATTGTTCAGGAGCTCGCATTCCTGCCGTCTGCCCTTGTACATTTCCGCCTCGGTTTCCTGGCCGCAGGAGGAACGGAGGAGCCGGAGAGAGGCCGGCACCGAGTAGGAGGTGGCGCCGTTAAAGTGCTCGAAGGACACGTCAAACTTATTGAAAAGCGGATGATCCTCCAGACGGGTCTGGCGGATATCGTCCCGGGACAGGGAGCAGATATTCATAAGCACAATGTCAAAGGGCGCGAAATCCGCTTCCAGCCGGCCGGGGAGAACCGTCTTCCGGAAGGCCTCCCGGGCAAAGAACCGGGTGACATACTTTTCCAGGTTTTTGTCAGTGGGGGAGTCCGTCATGGGCGGGATATCATCGGAACCCTGAGCGCCGCCGCCTCCGGCGGGGGCGCAGGTCTGAGCGGCCGCCATGAGGGTGGCGGCCTTTTCAGCATCAGAGGGGCCGGTTTTCCAGGTGTCGTAGCAGGAGAGGGCGAACAGTGTCAGGAACACCACGGTGGTGACCCGGAGGTAGGATTTCAGGAACCAGGAGAGCAGCATCACCCCCAGGAAGGCGAAGATCATGGGGAAGGATATAAAGTCCCACAGGAAGTTCAGCACGTAATCCAGGGACATCTCCTCCAGCTGGCGCTGCTGGGTAAGGATCTGCTCGACTCCCGGGAGATAGCTGTCATGGTAAAGCAGACCAATGGCCAGAACCCCCAGAAAGAGGCGCCAGCAGGCATGGTATATGCGGGATCCCAGATGGACAGTGAGGAGCGCCGCCATAATGATATTGAGCAGGATGTCCAGATGGATGTAGGAGAAATAGTAAAGACCGAATTTGAAGAGGAAATAGGAGTTCCAGATCCCCAGTCCCGCGGTTCTGAAATTGATGAATTTGGCGATGCCATCCTTAAGTTTTTGAAGTTTCATGGGCGCGCTTCCTTAAAGATCTGGATTCCCGGATGCCTTTTCGTCTGCAGATCTGTCGTCCGCATAACCGTCGTCCGCGGCGCTGTCCTCTGCGGCGGACTCTCTCCCGGAAGCGTCCTTGGCGGGGGCTTTCGGGGCCATGAGGTCTGACAGCGCGCCCCGGGACACGATATTGCTTTTGTGAAAAAGGTTCACCAGAATGAGGCCCGGCACCCGGGGATGCCGCCCCAGCAGGTAGCCCAGGGGAACAAAGCACAGAGCCGCCAGAAAAAGGAGCTCCAGAATATCCGTCAGGGACAGCAGTTCATCCGATAATTCTGTCATTTGCCGTTCTCCGTTTTTTCTATGTGTTCCTTGGATTCTCTGTCTTCCCGGGATTCTCTGATTTCCCGGAATTTCCGGTCTTCCTCATAGAGGCTGATGGCGGTGATCACGGGCGGGGTATGGTTTGCCACGCCGGAAATGGCGGCGCCGCCGCTTCTCAGCTGCTTAAGACCGGCATTCTTCTGCTCGGCCAGGCGGATAAAGCGGAGATCCTCCGGCGCCGGGGGGCGGTCCTGGCTGAGATCCCGCAGGAATTCCAGAATTTTCCGGCGGTTTGAGATCACGCTCATGGCGGTAAAAATCTTATCCGCCGGCTCGGTGAAGATGCGATTCAGGGTGGCCGGGATCTCCTCGTAGCTGCAGGAGGACAGAAATACCAGGATCCGGTTTTCCCAGACGGAGCAGATATCCCCGTGCCGCGACGGATGGAACAGCGAGGCGGCAATGCCCGGAGTGATGCCGTTCCGGCAGGACAGGATCACCAGAGCCGGAGAGCGCTTCAGCCACAGGATGCTGCTGTTTCCCCCCACGGATTCCGTGATGATGCTGATAAACCTCCCGGTGTCCTGATAGCCGGATCCCAGCGCGGCAAACTCCCGGTATTCCCGGAGGATTTCCTGATAGCGGGGGACGTTCCCCTGCCAGGGATAGTTTCGGATCCGTTCCAGCATGACATTCATATAGATGGGGCGGGCGTCATGAGGGAAGATAAAGCTGGCGCCGCTGGCCAGAAGGAGCCGTTCCGAGCTGTTCCGGATGCCGGGGAGCTTTTCCCAGACCACCAGCACCGGACTCGCGCCCCGGGTCGCCCGGAGGAGGTGGAGATCCTCCGCCAGCTCCTCGATTTCCGCCCGGGATCTGAGCTCCAGAATGCAGGTGGCTCCGGTGATCTTTTCCTTAACGGCATCCACCAGGGATCTGTTGTCCGGAAAATACTCCGTGCGGGTGTAGAACCCGGAGTCCGCCACAAAATCATGCCCGGCAATGTAGCATTTCGCGGCATCCGCAAAGATGTCCAGTGGCACCCCGTCGCTCCGGATGCTGCAAAACCCGTCCCCGGTCAGCTTAAGGAGGCAGATCATGGTGTCTGTGCGGGAGCTGCCGTCGGTCCAGAACTGGATTTCGTAGCGGTAGGTGAGATCCCGGGGAGCACCGCTTTTCACATTGTCTCCCTCCGGGATCCGGGAAAGCAAAGCCAGCCCTGTAAGCGCCGGGCTTACCGCCACCAGCCGGTCATCGACTCCCGGCTCCTGCCCCCAGGGGAGGAGGAGGAGGGTATTTCCGCTCTCCCGGAGACAGGCGCGGATGTCCGCAAGCTGTCTGGCGAGGTCGCTGACAGTGTCTTCCAGAACCAGCCGGCCCCGGAACAGGCAGATTATTAAAACGTCGCTTTTGAAGCCCAGGCATTTCCGGAGATCCCGGGGGAGATCGGAGAACAGCCGGCGGAGGGAGCGCACGGTAAAAAATTCCGCATTCTGGAAGCCCCGGGAGCATTCCGGGGTCAGGGGGTTCGTCTTCGGCAGCGGTTCATCGGAAATCAGAAGAGAGGTTATCCCCCGGGATTTGCCGATGGCATAGAGGGTCAGGAGCAGGGCGGTTTCCCGGGTGTCGGTCTCGATGACGGAAAGACAGCCCGGGGCCAGCTGCTGTATTTGGGTCTGAAGCTGGATTATTCCTAACTGCATAAAAAGCGATGCCTCCAGATAATGCCTGTTACCATTCCATAACCGGAGCCGGAGCCTCCGGACCCAGAGGGAGGGGGAGCGCCGTGTCTCCGAAGGTGTAGCGGAGATAGAGGGAGCCCTCCCAGGGGGAGTAGCCCGGCGCCTTTTCCGCTCCCAGCGCGGCCCCCAGAGTCAGCCTGTCCCCCAGCCTTCTCTCGAGGCGGCCCCGAATTACCCAGCCGAAGCTATCATCGCTGTCCCGGGAGGACGCGGCATCCCGGTCGGTGATCCCCGAAGGCGTGATCCCCTTTTGGGGATAGCGGGGAGTGCCTCCGTCCCGGACAAAGGAGAGGGAGACCCCGGCCTCGGCCCGGAACGACCAGTCCTGAGTCCGCTTGTCCCAGGTCAGGGTCAGGCTGTTTCCGAGACTTGATCTCGGGGAGTAGTAGCCTCCCTGCCCCAGAGTATAGCCGGAAAGATCCTTGTCAAATGACAGCCAGGACAGGGAGGCTCCCAGACTGAGCCTTTCATTGGCATCATTGATAAAGCGGTGATACCAGCCGGCCATAATCCGACAGTCGGAGTTATCTGCCACGTTCTTCCCGGTGACGCTCTCCCAGCGGGCCTGGCCCCAGAAGCCGTCCCGGGGGAGTCCCGTAAAGCTCCCCGAGAGCTCGGCCCCCAGAGCCCGCACGGCGCCCCAGACGATGCCGGTGCCGGGATCATAGTCCCCGTGATAGGAGAGGAGGGAGCCGGTGAGGGCCCGGCGGTAGCCCCGGAGTCCGCCCCGGAAGCCGTCAGCAAAGCTCTTGCTTGCCCGGATGCTCCCCAGAAGATCGGTATTCTGCCAGCGCCCCCGGTTGGTGTCCCGGACAATGCGGGGCGCGGTGCCCAGAAAAGCTTCCAGGTTTTCCGAAGTGTAGCGGGCTCCGAATACGGGAGCGGTGAAGGAGCCCAGATTGCCGGCGGGGCACCCTGCGGCGAAGCAGCTCCCGTACATGGCCTCCCAGGGGATCCCGGTTCTGAGTCCTCCCGCATCCATATGAATTCCCTCGGCCTGAAGCTCCAGGGTACCCCCCAGAGCCCCGGCGCGGAAATGAAGGAGATAGTTCTGTTCCCGGAGATCCGAGTACCCCGGAGTCCCGGTATCCCGGAGGTAGCGGAAGCCCAGGGTGAGATCCGGGGTGTGATAGCGGAAGCTTTCTTCCCCCCGGGAACGCAGGGAGGCGCGGAGCCAGGGCTCCGGCTCAGGATCCTTGCCCGGCAGCTCCGCATTCAGCGGCCCGGAAAGCGCCCGGGTATAGGCGAGATCCCCGCCGTAATCCCGGCCGTCCAGAGTTTCCAGAGCCTTCCGGTAGAAGTCCCCGGCCTCCCGGCGGGATCCCGCGTCCTTAAGAAGGTCGCCGTAATCCCGGAGGATAAGAGCGCGGTCTTCAGAAGCGGCGCTGTCCGGAGCCGATCTCAGGGCGAGATCCAGAGTTTCCCGGGCCCGATCCGGCTCTCCGAGCTCCCGGTAGAGTCCGGCAAGCTCCTGAAGCGCCGCGGTATCCTCCGGCGGGACAGCCTTCCGGGCCCGGTCAGCCAGGAGGGCGGCTCTTCCGGGATCCCCCGCGCGGAGGGCGCTTTGCCCTGCCGGGATCAGGATCTCCGGAGAGACGGGACTGCCGTCATTGTCTGCCGCCTCCAGAAGCTTCCGGTAGCTCCGGTTTGCGGTCTCATAGTCTCCCCGGCTGAGAGCGTCCCGGGCCCGGAGGGGCTCTGCCAGATCCTCCGGGAGGGACGCGAGATATAATTCTGCCTCTGCGGGATTATGGTTCCGGTAAGCCCTCCGGGACAGAGCAAGGAGGATGTTCCTCCGGAGCTCCTCATCCTGAAAGCCCCGGTTTTCCGCAGCGGTGAATAATGCGAGGGCCTTGTCCTCTTCATCCAGGGAAAGAAGCAGGTAGCATTCCGCCTTTACGGCGGCGGGGCTTCCCCGCTCTCCCTCCGGGAGAGCGCTGAAGAGCCGGAGCGCGAGATCCTTCCGGCCGGTCTTATGGTAATCCCGCCCCAGACTCCCGAGGTTCCAGACATCCCCGGGATCCCGTTTCCGGAGCTCCTCCCGGATCGCGGCGGCCCGGGGGTAAGCGCCTTTGTTTTCCAGATCCTGAGCTTCCCTGCTGAGTCTCGCGAGCTCGGCCTTCTGAAGGAGCTTCCTGCGGAGATCCCGGAGATCCCGATCCCGCTTTTCCCAGCGGGCGGCGATGCTAAGGGCCTGCTCTTCCTCCCCCGTCTTTATCAGAAAGAGAGCATAGGGATAGGCATGGCTTTGCCGTTCCAGCAGCTTTCCGGCGGCGGCGAAGAGATCCCGGGCCTCCTTTATGCGGCCGCTGTCATAGAGAAGAACGGCGGCATGATAGCGGTTCCAGGCGTTTTCCGGATCCAGCCGGAGGGCGGCAAGGCGCTCCGCAATGGCGGCGGAAAACCGGCCGGCGTTTTCCGCGGCCTCGGCCTTTTTCAGGAAAAGATCCGCCTGGATCCCCTGCAGAGTTTTCCGGATCCGGCGCTGCTCTTCGGGGCTTTCGTTTTTGCTGAGGCGGAGGGCCTCCTTTTCGTGCCGGTTAAATTCCGCGGTTTTTCCTGCCGCAAGAGCCGCCCGGGCGAGTCCCACATGAGGGTAGGGGCTTTCCGGAAGCTCCCGGGCCGCCGCCAGATAGCGTTCCCGGGCGAGCCTCAGGTTATTTTTTTGGAGCGCCTGATCCCCCGCTGTTACCAGAACCCAGCCCTGACTGTTCCGGAG
>NZ_JBGVBR010000164.1:0-2682 GCF_045225735.1 Succinimonas sp.
GCAACACTGAAAACGGATAATCGTCACAGATTTTCGGCAAATATTTTTTAAACGTGTTCATGAGATGAAGTATAGTAATGCCTGACGGATGCAGTTAAATTTCTATACCTGTTCGAAACGGACTCATTAAAATTTTGCTGCCTATGTCAAAATTTTTATTTTTCTCGATAACTAATCGCTATTCTATGCGCGATACCAGACAAACCCTTATATAACAAGATGTGATGATTGAGATTTTTCAGAAGCTAAATTTTCGAAAATCATGGTCTGAAGCACCGCAGACCTTATAAGTTAACGATTCTCGTTTTGAACCTCTGCCGAAAATGCGAGACTGCTGTTTTAAAGGTGGCGGAAACCCCGGTTTTCCTCCGGGAGAAAAATTTTTCAGGCATGGCATTTTTATGTTCAGTAAAGAGCGTAACAGCGCTGTTTCAGGCATTGAGAAGGCTGATTTTATTTGCTTTCGGGAGCTGATTTTCAGGGAAACTCCGAAATTGCCGGCGCGGGACAGCGGAATAGTCAGCGGACGGATCTGAGGCGCCAGGAGGAAATACGGGGGAAGAAACAGAGCCTGAGCATACTGGGTTACGCGCTGACCTTCTTTATCTCCCTCCCTGAACATTCCGCTCCCGGACTTCGGCCTGCGTCTTAAGCGCTTCTGCCATGAGAACTGATGAAAAAGGGCCCTCCGGGGAAACCGGAAAGCCCTTCTGTTATTACCTGAGCCCTGACTGAACTGAAAGGAGTTCCGGGCGCGGCTTTTAAAAATCGATCTCCGAGCTCCGGGAGGCCCCGCCTTCAGAGGATCTTCTGGCCGGAGATCTGCGGTGCATATTCCCGGCGTTCCGGGGCTTTCTGGGAGCGTCCCGGAAGGAATGTCCCTCCTGATTCCGGGATCTTCCGGAGCGTTCGCCGTTCCCGGATCTCCCTCCCTGCCCCCAGACTTTGCCGCCGGAAGAACGGCCGTACTTCCCGGAGGACTGCTCCCGTCCGGGCCGGAACGAGTCAGTCCGGTCAGCGCGAGCCCCGGCAAAGGAATCCCCGTCTCTGAACTTCACGGGGCGCTCCTTTCTGTCGTTATCTCTGGCAAATCTGGCCGGACGCTCGGATCTCTCCCCGGAAAACGGCTTCCGATCCCGGAAACCCCGATCCTCAAAGGATCCTCTCCCTCTTTCGGAGAAAAAGTCTCTCTCCCGGCGTTCCTGCCGATCATCCCGGCGATCCCTGCCGTCCCGGAAGCCATGACCGCTTCTCCCGCCCTTTTCCGGAGCGGAACGGAAGCCGCGCTCCCGGAAATCCTCGCCGTCCATGCCGTCCCGGCTGCTCCTTCTTACGGCATCCCGCATTCTGGAGCCCGGGGAACGGAAATCAGAGCCCCGGGATCCCCGGGGAGAAAGATCGTGGGTTTCCTTGTAGCGGCTGAAGGCTCTCTGCATCTGCCGTCTTTCCCGGTATCCCTCGGAGGAGGTGGCGGCCTCTGCTTCGGGATCCAGCGCCGTGCGGGTTTCCGGGAAAAGGCCGGCCATTTTGCGGAGAGCGTTCACCTCCTTCAGGTTAAGCTCGCGCCAGCCGCCTTCGGGGAGATTGCCCAGATCCGCGCAGGCGTATCTGATTCTCTTGAGACGGCTCACCCGGAGACCCAGAGCCTCCCAGAGTCTTCTTACCTCGCGCTTTCTGCCTTCCCGGAGGGTGACGTAGAACCACTTGTTCATGCCTTCGCCGCCGCCCTGCTCCACCTTGGAGAAATGAGCGGGGCCATCCTCCAGCTCCACATTGGTGGTCAGCTGCTGAATATGCTCCCGGGTAACCTCTCCGAACACCCGCACCGCATAAACCCGTTCCATTTCATGGCTGGGGTGGGTCAGCGCATTGGAAAGAGCGCCGTCGGTGGTAAGCAGCAAAAGTCCCGAGGTATTCACGTCCAGCCTTCCGACATAAATCCAGCGGCCGTTGGCCACCTGCGGCAGCCGGTCAAACACCGTGGGCCGGCCCTGGGGATCCATGCGGGTGCACATCTGTCCCTCGGGCTTGTTGTACATCAGCACCCGGCAAATCGGCTTCTCCTGATTTCCGGTTTTGATAATGCGGCCGTCCACCCGGATGGTCTCGGTCCCCTCCACCCGGTCGCCGATGGCGGCAACCTTTCCGTCCACGCTGACGCGGCCTTCTTTAATGGCCTCTTCCATATTGCGGCGGGAACCGATTCCGGTTTCTGCCAAAACTTTATGCAACTTTTCACTCATATATTAAACAAACCTGACGGGCATTGCCTCACGGCAAGCGCATGCAAACACTGAAGGAAAAAATCAAATGACAATCAAACTGGCCCTGACATCAGAGCTTCCCGCATGACGGCTCCGGCAAAAACGCAGAGCTCGCCCGGACATGGGCGGATTCAGAATAAACGACCGGAGAGATATTCTTTGAACTTAAGGTTTCGCTTCGCAGCGAAAACATGCGGATTATAACCGCACCCGGGAACAGTTGCAAAGGTTTCTTGGTTTTCCGGTTTCCGGCGGGAAACCGGCACGGGGCCGCGCCCCGCGCCGGAAGGGAAACGGAAAGAAATAATGGCATTTACCTGTGCCGGAGTTCAAATTTTGCAGCATTAATGAGAAGCCTCCGTCATGAACTCCTCTGTCCGTCCCGCCGGAGACGGTAAATTCAAGTATGATGGGATTA
>NZ_JBGVBR010000165.1:0-14067 GCF_045225735.1 Succinimonas sp.
CAATATATCTGTTCTGGCGGAGTGCCTCACGGCCGATTTCCGGGGCCGCGGCAAGGAGACCCAGAAACATTTCACCGCGAGCTACGATTTGGTGTACATCTTCGCAAGAGCATATAAGATCACCGCAGCCCCGGTGATCCAAGACGGCTTTCAGGGGGCGGAAATCCAGGCCGAGCTTTCCAGAAGGCGGCAGAAGGCCATCAAAACGGCGCAGGACGAGCTTATCAGACTGTGGGAGAAGCTGGGCATTTCGGAGGAGCTTTACTGAGTCCTCCGAAAGCCCGGAAGGCGATCACGCGTCAGGCGGATCCCAGCACGATGAACAGGGTGATCCCCAGAATCATCCGGTAGATCACATAAGGCAGAAGACCGATTCCGGTAAGGAATTTCAGAAAGAGCCGAATCACCAGGAGAGCCACCCCGAAGGACACCAGAGTGCCGATAAGAATCATGAGAACACTGGCGCCGGAAGCCGCATCTCCGGCCTCCCCGTTCCCGAAGACTAGATCCTTCACCCCCATAAGACCGGAAAGAATAATCACCGGAATGGACAGGAGAAAGCTGAAGCGGGCGGCGGTTTCCGGAGCCAGCCTCAGAAAATACCCCGCCGTCATGGTAATGCCGGATCTGGAGGTGCCCGGAATCAGAGCCACCGCCTGAGCAAAGCCGATAATCACGGAAAGAGCAAAGGCTTTGACATTGTCCCGGTTCTTCAGGGTATCCGCAATGTGCCGGACGAAGCTTGCGTTCTCCCTGGGCTCTTTGGCCCCGCCATTCTGAGCCGCTTCATCCTGAACCTTTTCAAAGGTTTTGTTTTCCCGGGCCGGATCCTTAAGCGCCCGGCGGTTATAGATATCCGCTCCTAAGAGAAGGAGACCGAACACAATGGTGGTTACGGCAATCACGTAATCGCTTCTCAGGGAGGTTTCGATGAAATGCTTAAAAAGAAGCCCGCAGAGTCCCACGGGAACCGTGCCCAGCAGCACGCACAGCATCATGCGGCCGTCGGCATCCAAAGGCTTTTTTTTGAAGAACCAGGCAAAAAGGTTTTGCAGCATCCGCCAGAGATCCTTCCTGAAGTAGATAATCACCGCCATCAGGGTGCCCACATGAACGGAGATATCAAATACCAGTCCCTGATCCGGCCAGCCCAGAAGCCGCGAGGGCAGAATAAGATGGGCGGAGCTGGAGACCGGAAGAAATTCGGTAAGCCCCTGAATCACCGCCAGAATAAACGCCTGAAAAAAATCCATGATAAAGTTCTCCTGACTCCGAACGCCATCCCCGTACCGGACGCCATCCGGAGCGCTTAAAATTCAGTTAAATCTGCGTTAAAGCCGGGCGCGGCAGGGTACTCCCCCGTCTCCCGGAAAGTCCCCGATCCGGCCGGAAGCCGGCCCCGCCAGCGCGGCAAGATCCAGTTCCGGCACGGTATCCAGAATTTCCATGCCTTCCAAAGACACCAGATCCCGGAGATATGCTCCCCGGCCGGGCATGATGAAATCGGGACTTAGTTCCAAAACCGGTCTTATGACAAAGGGATATTTGATAAGATCCGAACGGGGGAGCTCCGGGTTTTGGGATACGGTGTCCCCGTAGGTCAGAATGTCCAGATCCAGACACCGGAGAGAAAATGTTTCTCCCGCGGGGGAGATCCAGTTTTGCCGCCCCATCTCGGCTTCGACAGTCTTGGTAAAATCCCGAAGCTCCATAAGCTGAAGTCCGGTATCTCCGGACATGACGGCGTTAAAAAACTCCGGCCCCCGGGCATTGTTGCGGGGCTGGCTCAGATAAACCCGGGAATACTTCGCATCCTTTATTGCCTCCCCGAGACGCCTCACGGCATGGGAAAGACTGGCAACGCGGTTCATATTTGTTCCCAGGGCGATATAGACTTTAGTCATTGCCGCCCCTGAACATTCTCTTTACCCGGACGCCCGCCACAGTGGTCCCCGGCAGGATATCGGGCTTCCGGATCTCCAAGAGGATCCCCTGAAGCCGGGCCCCGAATTCCTCTCTTGAGGCAGCAATGATCCGGCCCGCCAAGTATTCCGCCGTGCCCGCCTTTTGGGCTCCGGCAACGGCGGAAATGATCTCGGCCGCACGGGCGTAGTTCATGGTTTCCGCGATATCGTCATGCTCGAGTGCCCGGGAAAGATCCGTGTAAAGCTCGGCAGAGCAGATCACCCGCTGCGGGTTCACCCGCTCCTCCGGCAGAATGCCGAGAATGCAATTAAGGGTCAGCTCCCTGATAATCACGGCATCCGGTTCCGCTGCGAGACCAAGATCCGCCCTGCTTTCTGCCGCGGTTTCAGCTTTCATATCAGCGGTCATATTTCTGCTCCAGAGTATCAAGAGGCCAGCGGGGCCGGACTGACACCGCAAGATCCGCGCGCTGGCCCATCTTAAACCGGAACATTCCGGCATAGGCGATCATGGCGCCGTTATCGGTGCAGAATTCCGGACGGGGATAGAACACCTCTCCTCCCAGGCTTTCCATCAGAGCCTGAAGTCCGTTTCTGATGCTGCGGTTCGCGCTGACGCCGCCGGCCACCACCAGTCTTTTATAGCGGGTCTGCTTTAAGGCCTTCCCGGCCTTAAGGGCCAGGATGGAGGTAACAGCTTCCTCAAAGGCCCGGGCAATATCCGCCCGGTCCTGCTCCGTATCTCCGGCCTCCCTGATGGTATTGGCGGCGAAGGTCTTCAGTCCCGAAAATGAAAAGTCCAGATTCGGGCTGTCAGCCATGGGCCGGGGGAAATGAAATCTGCCGGAAACGCCCTGCTCCGCCAATTTGGAAAGGAGCGGTCCTCCGGGATAAGGGAGCCCCAGAAGCTTCGCGGTCTTGTCAAAGGCCTCCCCTGCGGCATCATCCACCGACTGGCCCATTATCCGGTAGCAGCCGGGCGCGGACACGTCGATGATCATGGTATGACCGCCGGAGACCAGAAGAGCCAGAAACGGAAATTCCGGACGCCGCTCCTCCAGCATGGGCGCCAGAAGATGGCCCTCCATGTGATTCACCGGAACCGCCGGCTTTCCCCAGGCATAGGCCAGACTGCGGGCCACGGCGGCCCCCACCATCAGAGCCCCCACCAGCCCCGGTCCTGCGGTGTAGGCCACGGCGGCAATATCCTCCGGAGCGGATCCGGAATCCTGAAGAGCCTTCTCGATAAGAGGGAGCGCCTTCTTTATATGATCCCGGCTGGCGAGCTCCGGCACCACGCCGCCATATTCGGCATGCATGGCTATCTGAGAATACAGGGCATTGCTTAACAGCCCTTCCGTGTCATCATATACCGCAGCCCCGGTTTCATCGCAGGAGCTTTCAATTCCAAGAATACGCATTACGGGAGACGCCTCAATAATAAAAAGACAGTGAATTATACCCCGACACCAGCGGATTCAGCAAAATAAACGGCCCCGCTTCCCGGGGGTTCCGGAAAACACCGGGAGCCATCCCCGGCATCATATGCTCCGGGCCGCCTTAAGACGCTTTTTGTCTGCGTACATGATTTTGTCCGCCCGCTGGAACACCGGGGCCAGGGAAGGATCGCCCTCCAGTCTGGCCGCGCCGGCGGCAATGACAATCCCGCCCTCCCGAAGAGCCCGGTCATTATGATCCCGCATTTCCTGAAGCAAATCCTCCAGTCTGGCATAGTCAGATCCCCGAACCAGGGCCAGAAATTCGTCTCCGCCGATGCGGAACAGCTGACTTTGCCGGAAAATCCCCGCGATAATGCCGGCAGCCTCCCGGATATACTGATCCCCGGCCTGATGCCCCTTTCGGTCATTTACTTCCTTGAGGTCATTCACATCCATAATCGCCAGAGCCAGTTCCGGAGCGTTTTCTCCGGCGCTTTCGGCAAGCTGCCGGTCTATGAGGGTTTCCTCCTCCAGATAGGCATGACGGTTTTTCACGCCAGTCAGGGGATCAATCCGGGCCTCCTCCTGGGCCCGAGCCAGACTCATGCGGTACTCCTCTTCCTGTCTTACCTGAGTCTGAACATTAATGACCCCCACAATAAGACGCGGCCCCTCGTTTTCCTCTATCAGCACCGCCTTAAGGAGCGCATGAACCGGAGCATCATCAATGACGAGCTGATAGCGCAGTACAAAAACGCCGCTCCGGCTGATCTCGGCCATAACGCCTTCTCTGGTAAACAGCGCCAGAAAGCGATCGAGATCGCCGGGAAGAATGCAATCCCGGATCCGCTGTCTCGCATGGGCAAAAAACTCCCGGCCCTCCCTGGGCAGGCGCAGGGATTCGTATCCGGCCGGGGAATTGTATTCACGATAAGCTTCAGTGGCGGGATTCACCACGTAAACGCAGATAAAATCACCGGCCAGCGCGCTGAGCCGGGTGTAGGCCACGTGATCCTCGCGGATCTGCTCCATGGCCTTCTGATGCCGGATTTGCTCATCAATGTTCGTTACTCCGATGACAATGAAGCGCTCATCGTCCTTCATGCGGGAGATCTTCATGCTGACATAGCAGGGGGCGCCGTTTCTGAGCAGACGGTAGGTGACAATGAGGGGAGCGGTCTTTTTCAGACTGGCGAGGAGGGTGTCCCGGTTCATGAGCCCGGCGATGCTTTCCCGGTCATCGGGATATATCTGCTCCCCGATGTTACGCTGACATTCGGCAAAAAACTGCTGCCCCTGTCTGACCTCGGCAAGACCGCTGTCCCTTTCATCGGTGTGGTACTCCCGGAATTCCTGAGTTTCCAGATTGACATAAAAAAGCTCGGTGTAGCCCTGAGCCAGGGTCTGGGCAATATGAGTGAACATAATGCCGGAACTGCGGGCCTTTTCATAAGCCTCCCGGGCGGCGGCATTTTCCAGGCGAATCCGCGCAAGCTCCGTAACATCCAGACTCATGCCCAGAAGACACTGTCTTCCGGAGGGTTCCCGGAATTTCAGCTTGGTGGTCTGAAGCTGCCGCCGGTTTCCGGCGGCATCCGGAACATCCTCGAAAAACTCATAAGGCTTTTCCATGGCCAGAGCAGTTTTGTCATCAGCCGCAAAATGCTGCGTCGTTTCCCGGTCAAAAATGTCCGCATCGGTAAGTCCCAGCACGCCTGCAGGACTTTTCTTGCTCGCATAATCCGCAAAGGCCTGATTGCACGCCAGATAAACCCCGGTTTCCGCGTCCTTGGAAAAGGTAATCACCGGCATATGGTTCAAAAGAGTGCTGACAGACTCCTTCTGCTGCCTGAGCTGCTCCGTAAGACTGCTGATTTCCCGGAAGGCGCGCATTTCCGCCGCCTTCAGAAAACAGACAAACAGCATGTCCGCCACAATGCCGAACAGGGAAACCCACACCTTCATCAGGTTTTCCGGTGAAAACCGGATAAAGCTGTGATCCTGGGAAAAGAAGAACAGGGTATACCCGAACATGATAACCGCCGCCACGATGCCGCCCCCGAAGCCGAACAGAGCGGAGCACATCACCAGGCCGGAAATCAGGATCATGTTGGGGTTGGGAATGCGGAAGAACCAGACCAGAAAAATCAGTGCCGCCATCACCGCTATAGCTATGGCGATCCTTTTGGAAAGAGCTATCTCAAGCTGGAGCAGAGTGGAGGATTTATGATGATCTTCTGCCATGGCGGACTCTTGCATTACTGCGGGTTATCGTGCTTCATTCATTGCGGTAACGGCCGAAGGATCTGCGCGAAGTCATCGACGTGCCGCAGCCGGAAGCCTGAAACCATGAAGCAGCTAGCGGATTCTGATAAAAAAGCCCCGGGGAATGCAAGCGCGTTCCGGGATCCCCGCCGGCTTTTTGCATTTCAGTATACTACCCTCCCGGGACTCCCCTCCGGATTATGAGTCCCGTCTCCCGAAAAAATTTGCCCCCGCTCCCATTTATCGGCAGCAAGAAGAAAGCTTTCGTGAAACCGATGAAACCCCGGAAAACTTGGAAAATCCAGCTCAGTCAAGGCTTCATAAGGGCCGGCGGGATTTGTCCTCCGGCGCCGGCGTAACGCTGATATCCGAGGTCATAAGACACCTGCCAAAAAATGCACAAAAACGTTTACTTTATGACCAATTGATATTAAAATCCGCGCAGCGTTTTTTTTCTGCAGCTTCTCTATTCACGTGGAGATCTGCTTAACTTTTGATATTTCTATTGAGGTGATGGCTCATGCCAGTTATTAAAGTACGTGAAAATGAACCCTTCGACGTAGCATTACGCCGTTTCAAGCGCTCCTGCGAAAAGGCAGGCATTCTTGCTGATGTTCGCAGCCGTGAATTCTACGAGAAGCCTACTACCATTCGCAAGCGTCAGAAGGCCTCTGCTGCTAAGCGTCAGGCTAAGAAGCTGGCCCGCGAGAACGCTCGCCACAGCCGTCTCTATTAATTCTTCCGCATTCCTGAGGTCTTGGAGATTATGTCGTTACGCGAAGATTTGAATGCCGCATTGAAGCAGTCTATGCTGGCAAAGGATAAGGAGCGCACTGCCGCTCTTCGTATGCTGCTCTCCGAGGTTAAGAAGACTGAAGTAGATCAGCGGGTTTCTGTGGACGATTCCCTGTTCCTTTCCATCGTGACCAAGCTTATCAAGCAGCGCGAGGAATCAGCAAAGGAATTCGCCGCCGCAGGCCGCGCGGATCTTGCAGATCATGAAAGCTTTGAGGCCAATGTGCTGAAGGCTTTCCTGCCGCCCCAGCTTTCCGAAGCAGAGGTCAGCGATCTGATTTCAGAGGCTGTCAGGGAATCAGGCGCCGCCGGCATGTCCGATATGGGCAAGGTCATGGCCCTTATTAAGCCCAAGGCAGCAGGAAGAACTGATATGGGACTTCTGAGCAAGAAGGTTCGTGAAGCTTTGCAAAAGCTTTGATCGTACTGTTCCCGCCAAAAGGTCGCTTATCGCGGCCTTTTTTTTATTGTCCGGTTTCCCAGAGGCACCGTATTCCGTAAAAAATTTCGCTTCCAAGGAGGTAAGCATGAATCCCGCGCTTAAAAATAAAATACACAGCTTTGTTTACAATAAAAAATTTGAATTGTTCATCATGGGGGTTATCCTCATCAACTGCACCGCTATCGGAGCGGAAACCTATCAGTCCACCGAAACCATCAGGAACATCAATCTCGTCTGTCTCATAATTTACACCATAGAGATTGCCCTGAGATTTATGGTGCGCAAGTCCGTAAAGGACTTTTTCAAGGACGGCTGGAATATCTTTGACCTGTTTATCGTCATTTCCGGCTATATTCCCGAAGACATCTCCTCGAACTCCTCCGTAATCACCGCCGTGAGAGTGCTCCGGGTGTTCCGGATTCTCAAGATCTTCAAGACCAGTCTGGAATTCCGCCTGATTGTCTCGGTTATGATCCGGTCTCTGAAATCCCTGACCTACAATGCCCTGGTGATGTTTATCTTCATGTATGTCTTTGCCATTGCCGGCATTTACTTTTTCAAGCTTCCCAATGCCGCCACCGCTTCTCCGGAGCAGCAGGAGGCCCTGGTAAGGCTTTACGAAATCGCCCCCCATGCGCCGGCTAATTCCGATGATCCCTACGGCACCCTGCCGGAAGCCCTGTTCACCCTGCTCCGCTGCATGACCGGCGATGACTGGACCGACCTCCGCTACAACCTGGTAACCGCCTCCCGGATGAACCTCATTCAGGCCTCTCCAGCTCTGGTTACCGGCTTCCACATTCTCTGGTACATGTTCGCCGCCTTCCTGCTTATCAACCTGGTGGTAGGCGCCGTTATTAACAACTATCAGGAAATCATGGAAAAGGAAAAGCAGAATCTTCAGGAGCTCAAGAAGAAATACAAGGGTCTGCCGCCGGAGGATAATCCGGATCCGGAAAAGCTCCCGGAAAACGCCGGAGAACAGGCTTAACCTGAGACAGAAAACTTACTGAAACTGAGAAGATACCGGAGCCTAGCTCCGGTATTTTTTTGCTTTCAGGAAGCCTCCAAAAGCGTGCCCCGGCGCCGCCTAAAGCATTACCCTCCGAAAATGCATTTGCCGCCGCCGGATTTTGCCGTTATAATGAAACTGTTGAGCATTTGTGCAACTATTTAATAACTATCAAGGAGACCCTCCCTATGGAAAAGCTCTTTAAAATCAAAGTCGACTGCGCCCATTGCGCCCTCAAAATGGAAGCCGCCGCCCGCAAAACCCCGGGGATTAAGGAAGCCGAGGTCAGCTTTATGGCTCTTAAAATGCGCCTCGTCTTTAAGGATAACGCCGACCCAGCTGCCGTTGTTGCGGAGGTACGGCAGAACTGCCAAAAGGCGGTACCGGACTCGGACATCATCCTGTAGCAGACTCCGGAGCCTTTTATGAACAGAGAACAGAAGGCGCTTCTTTTAAGAATACTCCTGGCCGCCGGCATTGCCGTACTGGTATCCTTCATTCCCGCAGAGGGCGTTTATCAATTGGGGCTTTATCTCATACCCTTTCTCATTGCCGGGGCCGATGTTCTGGGAAGAGCCTTCCGGGGACTTATAAACCGCCAGCCCTTTGACGAAGCCCTGCTGATGAGCGCCGCCACCCTGGGAGCTCTTGCCATGGCCTTCCTTAAAACCGGCGATTATGCCGAGGCCGTGGCCGTCATGATCCTATATCAGACCGGGGAGCTTTTTGAATCCTGCGCCGTTGCCAAAAGCCGCAAAAGCATTACCGCGCTTCTGGATCTCCGGCCAGAGACCGCCCTGATAAAAAACGAACAGGGGGATCTGATCCCGGTACCGGCTGCCGAGGTGGCTCCGTGCGCGGTAATCACCGTGAAACCGGGAGACCGCATCCCTCTGGACGGCGTCATTACCGAGGGCTGCACCAGTATCAATACCGCCGCTCTTACCGGAGAAGCCCTGCCCCGGGAGGCCGGCCCGGGCTCCGGAGTGTATTCCGGAACCCTGAATCTCAGCGGACTTATCACCGTAAAAACCACCAAAAGCTTCCAGGACTCCGCCGCCAGCAAAATCGTGGAGCTCATCGAGGAGGCCGGACTCCGAAAATCATCCTCCGAACGCTTTGTTACCCGGTTCGCCCGGGTCTATACTCCTCTGGTAACACTGGCCGCCCTTGCTCTCGCTCTCCTGCCCCCCTTTATTCTGATGCTTTCCGGGGAACCCGGAAACTGGAGCGAATGGTGCTACCGGGCGCTCACCTTCCTTATCATAAGCTGTCCCTGCGCTCTGGTGATAAGTGTGCCCCTGTCATTCTTCGCGGCTTTGGGCGGGGCGTCCCGGCAGGGCATTCTCATTAAGGGCTCCTCGTTTATGGAAAGCCTGGCCCATGCCGGAACCGTGGTTTTTGATAAAACCGGCACGCTTACCAGGGGTACCTTTGAGGTTACCGGGCTTTATCCTGCGGGAGTTACCGCGGATAAGCTCCTCATGACTCTGGCCCATGCGGAAAGATTCTCGCAGCACCCGGCGGCCCGGGCCATAATAAGAGCCTATGGCAGGAAGGACTTCCCTTATGAAACACTCTGTGTCCGGGAAATCCCGGGCCGGGGCGTAAGCTGCGCCATCCCGGGGCTTTTCGGGGATCAAGAAAACGCCGCGCCCGTGCTGGCCGGGAACCGGCTTTTCCTGCAGGATAACGGAGTGCCCGCGCCGGAATGCCAGCATCATGGCACGGTAATTCATGCGGCAATCCGGGGACAGTATCTCGGTTACGCCGTGCTCTCGGACACCTTAAAGGACGGAGCCCGGGAAAGCATCAGGGATCTTCGCGCTCTCGGAATATTGCGTCTTGTCATGCTCACCGGGGACACTTCCGGAGCCGCCCGGGAAACAGCCGCCAGTCTGGATCTCCCGGAATATCATGCGGAGCTTCTTCCCAAGGACAAGCTTAAGATTCTGGAGGAGATCATAAGAAGCTCCCGGAATAATGACGCTGGCACGCCCCGTAAAAACGACAGGGTGATCTTTGCGGGAGACGGCATTAACGATGCGCCGGCTCTCACCAGAGCGGATGCGGGCATTGCCATGGGGAGCATGGGATCCGATGTGGCGGTGGAAGCGGCCGATGTGGCGCTCATGGATGACGATCCCCGAAAAATCCCCCTGGCCGTCGGAATTTCCCGGAAGTGTCTCCGCATTGTCCGGGAAAACATTATCCTCACCATCGGCATCAAGGCGCTGTGTCTCCTTCTGGGAGCCCTGGGACTGGCCGGACTCTGGCTTGCCGTATTCGCCGACGTGGGGGTGATGATTCTCGCCGTGCTGAATGCTCTGAGATGCTTTCTTACCGGAGATGTCCTCAGAAACGCCAAGACAGCGCCGGAAGGATAAAGATTACTGAGAAAAACAAAGGGGAGGAGAAAAGATAGTGGGCATACGCACGGGAGTATGGATGTAAGAGTGGGTATGAGAGAGAGGAGAGGGAGAAGGGAAGAAAAATGGAGAGCAGAAAAAGACAACCGCCTGCATCAGCCCCATCTGTGGCCGTCGTTCATTTTGTAGCTGTGAATTCCCCTGGCAGACCTCCGAAACTTGAGAAGCTCGGTCTGGGTTTCCTCCCGGCGGCGGGAGCATTCCTCCTGAAGAGCCTGCATGCGGCTTTCCAGAGAGCGGAGCTCGGGCTCCCTGCCGTCCCGAACCAGTTCATCCACCACTGCCGGCATCTTCTGAGAAAAGGCGCTGATTTCCTTTGCGATCTCCGGGTAATTGCCGTCAAAATCCGCCATCAGGGCTTCCGCCTTGCTAAGATGCCGCATAAGAACAGTGAGAGCGCTTTCCTCCGGACTTCCGGCGGAAGCTGCTTTATCTGTCATATCCCCGGCATCTGACATCAGTTTGCTCCTTCGGCAGAATCCAGACGGGCTCTTTCCGCAAAGGCCTTTTCCTTGTCCTCCAGGGAAATGCCGTCCCAGGCCTGCTTAATGGGCATCAGGAGCTTAATAACCTCATCCAGAGGCGCGGTATCCAGCTTGAGGGAGGCATCCAGAAGCCGCTGCTTCACATATTCATAGAGATCCATAAAATTCTGGGAGATCTCCCCCTGACTCATGTCAAGGCCGGTCTCCAGGCCCGTGACGATGGCAATGGCCTTTTCAATGCGATCTGCCTTGTAGGCGTAATCCTTTCTTTCGATGGCGCCCTTGGCCTGAGCGATTCTCTGAAACAGCCCCTCATAAAGCATGGAAATTATCCGGTGAGGATCAGCAACGGAAATCTCAGCTTCCAGATTAGTGGTTTTATATGCCTTTAAATTACGTCCGTACATACATGCTCCGTCAGGGATCTGTCCCGCATTAACCGAAATTCTTCATTTTTCAGCCGGGAATCAGCCGGCAATCCTTACCCGGTCTTTCCCGCTGCTCACGAAAAAATACAGCACCGCGCCGGTGCTGCATTATAGCTTATCCTGTCATTTAAAAACCCAAGCAAAGACGCATATTCAGCAATCAGAGCTCATCATGACGAAGATTTCTGCGAATTGTTATAGTTCATGGAGCTCAATGCCGAAGACAGATACGACAGCGAGGTATTCAGGGTGCCGATCATGGTATCCAGGTTGCCGTAGCGGTTTCTCAGGGATTCCTCATACTTAGCCAGATAGGTGGAATTGGCATTTTCCTGATTCTCAATGCTTCTGAGCTCGGAGTTCAGGGAGTCCTTCCGGAGATCCAGAATGCCGCCGGTCTTGGTGTAGGTTTCCAGATTGGAGGACAGCTTGCTGCAAACGCCGTTTTTGCCTGTAAATGCGGCCACTACCTGATCATACTTGTTCTTGATGGCATCCTCGAACTTTTCGGAATTTACCGACAGGTTGCCCTTGTTATCAATATCAAGCCCGAGAGAGAACAGACTGAGACCATTGGATTCCCCGCCCACGGTGAAGGAGGTCAGGAGATTGGACATGGCATTCTTAATGGTCTTGCCGGTGGAATCGCCTGCCAGATAGCCGCCGTCGTCATTGCTCTGACCGTTGGTATAGGTATTGCTCTTGGTCAGATTATCCAAATTGGTTCTGAGCTCGTTGTAGGTGCTGACAAACTCGTTCATCATTTTTTTGAGAGAGCTGGTGTCAGTGGTGATATTGAGGGTATTGGACTTGAACCCGGTTTCCGTGCCGTTTTCGCCCTCGGTCTTTTCGGTATCGGAAAGACGGTTTACCGTGATCTTGAGGCCCTTGATGCAGTCATCAAAAACATTGGTGCTGCTGGCCAGAGTATCGCCGTCCACATCCAGAAGCGCATCCTGTCCGGCCCGTACCAGGCTCATGGAGGAATCACCGGAAGCCACCTTCTTGCCGTTTTCGTCCGTGGTAATGGAGGCGTTAAAGGCATTCAGGGCTTCATCACCGGAAGCCGTAACAGAAAAGTTGCTGTAGGCCTCGCCGGTTTTGCCGGAATCCAGCACCAGCTTGGCGGTGCCGTCCTGCAGGGTAATGATGTTGGCGGTTACCCCGAAGCTGTCAGCACTGTTATTGATCTTGTTCCGGATATCGTTAAGGGTATCGCCCTCCGCCACGTCAATGCTGAAGGACTTGGCGTCATCTCCGGAACCGATGGCAAAGGAAAGGCTGCCGCCGGTGCCGAAGGTCTGATCCAGAGAATCGAACTTGGTGCTGAAGGCGGTGCTTTGACAAAGCTGCTTCACGGTAAGGTTATAGCTGCCGTTAGCCGCGGAATCCTTGGTCTCCACGTTGAACACGGGATCCGTGGCGCTCTGATTGGAATTAACGGCTCTCTTGTTGAAGGCATTCTCCTTGGTCATTTTGTCCAGGAGCTCCTTAAAGGTCGTAAGGTTGCTCTTCAAAAGACCGACACCGGTGATCTCCAGCTGGGTGTTCTCCTTGCGGGAGGAAATCCGCGAAGTCAGGGTTGCCTTCTTGGCGGCGACGCTGGCTGAAATAATGCTTTCAAAGTCAATGCCGGAAGCCGCTCCTGCCGAAGTTACTGCTGAAACCATAGTATTGTCTCCCCTGCTGATGCTCTATTCACTTGCTAACCCCAAGGCGCCATTCGCCACATTGTTATGTCCGTATCGAATGACGCTCTCTGTCAGGCCTGACTGTCCATGAAAACCCCTTTAAGCTCCTCCTCGGGGGCTTTGCCGCTGAATTCCTGCAAAAGCTCATTGAACTTCTTGGCGATATTGAGGAATTCCTCTCGGGGAATCTGTCTGATGACCTCGTCAGTGGTCTTGTTGGTTACAGTGACCACTACCTCGTTAAGATCCTTGTCCATGGCAAAGCTGAGTCCGTAGCCCGGAATAAGCTGAGAAACGGCTTCGGCCATTTTGTCCAGCTCCTCCTGCTCCTTTTTCTCGTCAATGGGCTCTTTGCGCTCCTCTGCCGCCTTGGCTTCCTCTTCCTCAAGCAGGATAACGCTCTTCTGCTCTTCCACGGCTCTGCCGGCCACCTTGTCCTTGTCATTGACGGCCTTGGCCTGGCTCTGCACTTCGGTTGCTCTGCTGGTCTTTGAATTAGTCTGGGTACTAACAGCCTGATTTACCTCCGGTGCCGGAGAATTCTGGATCTTCCCTTTGGCCAGGAAATCGGCTGAACTGTTAACTACTGCATCAATCATATTTCCACCACCCGTTTCTTATCAAGTACTCAGAGGACTCCCTCCGATTGTTATTATGCTAAAAAAACACTTCAGGACGTACTCTTAGCGGCTGAAAAAATTTAAACTTTAGGACTTTGTTAAAAAAATTTTTCCCGGAATCTCAAAAACGCCGTTCAGATCCCTGAAAACAGCATACGGCCTCGCTGGCACCGTCTCCGTCCTGCGTTTCCGGCATCTCATTCCGGCAAGACCATGCCGCCTCCGGCAAAACCAAAAAAGGCCGGGGAAAAACACCGGCCAAAGGGATAGAGCTCAAACGCTCAAGAGAGAAAAATCTGTTTCCGGGCAGATCCGGAAATCTGCGGCCAACTGTGTGACTATGCCGTCCTGGCTGCCGTTCCTAACCTGCCTTAAGCTGTACCTGTTATGACTGGAGGAGCGAAAGCGCAATCTGCGGTCTCTGGTTAGCCTGGCTCAGAATGCTCTGAGAGGCCTGCTGCAGAATGTTCTGCTGGGTCATGTTCGCAGTCTCGGTGGCGAAGTCGGCATCACGGATGCGGCTCCGGGCATCGGAG
>NZ_JBGVBR010000166.1:0-5439 GCF_045225735.1 Succinimonas sp.
TTACTCTATAATAGAGACCTGCGACGCAACCTTGGAAGTAAAAGAGTACCGGTAATATGCACCCTCACCACAAAACAGGCATCCTGAGTCTGGGAGTTATTGTCTCCGCTGCGCTCCTCCCTGCGCAGACTCTCGCAGGAACAAAGGATCTGTTCAGTACCCAGAACGTCTACGATGCCCGCTGCCTTGCCGATATTCCCCCGTACGTCAAAAACGCCAAGAATCAGGATCCCAACCAGACTCAGGTCTCCATCACCGCGGATCATGCCCAGGCCGACCTGAGACAAAGCGTCAACTATTCCGGCAATGTGGAAATCGTCCAGGGCCAGAAAACCCTTAAAGCCGAAAAAACCTCCTTCAACCATGAGACCCAGGATATCAAAGCCACCGGTAACATTTTTTACCAGGACGGCGAGGTTACCGTAAAGAGCGACACCACACTTACCACCAACCTTAAAACCAATGATACCCGTCTGGACAAAGCCACCTACCGCCTCAACGGCACTCTGGTAAGAGGCTATGCCGATGAAGCGGTAATTACCGATCAGGCAAACCGCGTTTCATTAAGGAATGCCTACATCACCACCTGCCCTACGGACAACGAAACCTGGAAAATCAGCTCCACCGAAATCCAGATGGACAAGAACGAGGTTTTCGGCGAAGCCTACAATACTTTGTTCTGGTTTCACGATGTCCCGGTTTTTTACCTTCCTTACCTGAATTTTCCGGTAAAGAACCAAAGAAAGTCCGGTCTCCTGTACCCGGTTATCGGCTGGTCATCTTCTGATGGCATCCTCCTTAAAGCCCCGGTTTACTGGAATATCGCTCCCAACTATGACATGACCATCACCCCCACCCTTATCGGACGGCGGGGACTTCTTATGGAAAGCGAATTCCGCTACCTCCCCTTCCAGGGCACTCAGGGCACCATGATGGGACAGTACATCCATCATGACAGAAAGCGGCCAGACAAGGATGAAACCGACAAATTTCATGAGCGCTGGCTGTATACTCTGAATCATAAAAGCCACTGGGATAACAAAAATTACGGCATTGAGGCTGATTACACCCAGCTCCGCAGCGGGGACTTTAACTACATAGATGATTTTGACCCCAATTCGGTTACCACTATTGACAATCAGCTGACTCAAGAGGTCAAAGGCTTTGTCAATCTGCATAACTTCGATGCCTCGGTGCGCCGGCTCCGGTATCAGCTCCTCCAGCCTGATTCTCAGCTGTTATTTCAGCCGTTTAAAATCGAACCGGAAGTGAAGCTGGGCTATCATGACACCGTATACTCATGGTTAAGCTACAAGCTGGGCATGACCTATTCCAACTTCAGAGTGGATCGCCATTACCGCAGCGGCAGCTATTACGCCCAGAGAATCCACCTCGAGCCGGAGATTTTGATTCCGCTTATTGACCGCAAGGGCATCAGTCTCACCTTCCGGGAAAAGCTCTTTTACACCCATTATGACCAGAACATCCCCCGTTCCGGGTATACCAACTTTTTGATACAGTATCTGACCGTTGACGATCTCAGGCCCACCGTGGACAGATTCCTGAACCTTTCGGAGATCAAGGGCAAGGTTACCTTTACCAATACCCTGGAAAGCGGCAAAACCCTGACCCTGGAGCCGGAAATCCAGTACATGTACATCCCCTACAAGAATCAGGACGCCATCGGCCTTTATGACACTCTGGATCGGCTGTACGACTTTGAATCCCTGTTCAGCTACCGCCGGTATTCTGGTTTTGACCGAATTTCCGATGCCAACCGCATCAGCTACGGTCTCACCCACCGCATATTCGATGAGGACTACCGGGAGATTCTGCGTTTTCAGATCGGGCAGGGGTACGACTTTACCACCCAGCGGGTAAAGCTCCTCAGTCTTGAGGACAGCAACTATTATCCCCGCACTCCCATTTCCACCGCGCTCAATCTCAGTCCCATCAAAGGACTTTCCGCTCACGGAGATCTGGTTTACAACACCGAAGATTCCGAACTCGCCAGCTGGAGCGCTCTTATTAACGGAGAATACGAAGACTTCCGCGGCCAGATCAACTACCGTTATAAGAGAGACGGCAACCAGACTATGAAAAGCGAAATTATCGATCTCCGGCAGCTGGGGGGATCCGTGCAAGTTCCTCTGGGCCGGGACTGGCACGCCATCGGCGTCATGTATTATGACCTGTACCAGAAAAAGAACATCGATTCCAAGCTTGCCGTAAAGTATGACTCCTGCTGCTACTCTCTGGGCGTTCAGGCAGAAAGGTACAACAAACCGAATAACTATACCCTGACGTCCCGCAATGAAACCAAGTTCGGCATGTTCTTCGAACTCAAGGGACTGGCCAATGTCGGAGCCGATACCTCCTTTACCGCTGAAACCAAACTTCTGCCGTACAACGATACGGTGAATCTGAGCAAATAGGTATTACCATGCTGAAGATGAAGAAATTATTAGCCGCTGCCATTGTCCTGGGAACTCTCGCTTCCGGCTCGGCATATGCGGCCGGCGTCATGCCGGTGGACAGAACCGTAGCAGTGGCAAACAATGACATTATTCTGGAAAGCGAACTCGCAAAGGCCGTTGTCAATCTGAAAAGGAACTTCCAGAAAACAGGACAGGAAATTCCTCCGGAGGACGTGGTCAGAAAGAGCGCTCTGGAAAGGCTTATCGTTAACAGCCTTATCATGCAGCTCGCCGAACAGAACGGCATTACCATGACTGACTCCGATATTGATCGGGCCATCAGCCACATGGCTGCCCTGAACCATACCACGGTTCCCGCCATGCTGGCTCAGGCGGCAAGGGAAGGGTTTTCCGAAGCGGAGTATCGTAACGAGGTCAAGGAAAATATTATTATCGGCGAGGTTACCAGAAACCAGGTCAGAAGCAGAATCAACATTTCCGATCAGGAGGTGGAACAGCTGGCCCTCATGCTCAAGGACAATGCCGCAGCCATGAAATCCTATCATCTCGGCCTTATCTTTATCAAGCTGGATCCCGATGCCACTCCCGCCCAGACTGATGCCGCAAACCGCAAGGTAAAGCAGATCAAGGATGAACTGGCCCGAGGCAAGGTATTTGCCAATGTGGCCGCGCGGTTTTCCGATGCGCCTACCGGCGTAAACGGCGGAGATCTGGGCACAATTCCGGAAAGTCAGCTGCCGCCCCACATTGCCGATGCCGTCAGGGAACATAAAAAAGGCGATATTGTAGGCCCTGTCCGCACTGATCAGGGGCTCAGCATCATCAAAATCTACGATATGGGCGGCATGACCCCGGAGCCAGTGGAGCAGGTCAAGGTCAAGCACATTCTCCTGAGAACCAGCATTATCTTTGACGATAAGGCCGCCGAAGCCAAGCTGGCCGCCCTGAGAGCATCCATCGTAAACGGCGACAAAAGCTTTGACGATGTGGCCCGCAGCAATTCCGAGGATTATTCAAACTCCTTTAATGGCGGACTTATGGACTGGATGAACCCGGAGGTGTTTGATCCCGCCTTCCGGGACGCTATCGCAGCTCTTAAACCCGGGGAAATAAGCAAGCCCTTCAAAAGCAGCTTCGGCTGGCATCTTGCGGAGCTTGTGGGCAGAAAGGTCGACCGGGATTCCCTGGAGGCCTATAAGGTAAAGGCCAGAGAAATACTCTTTAACCGGACAATTGCCGAAGAAAGCGAGCGGTGGCAGCGGGAGATCCGCGATACCTCCTACGTAAAAATCTATGAATAGGATTTAGACCGCAGTTATCCACAGATATTTTAGCCTTTGTGGATAACTGCAACTCCTGTCCCATCAGGCAAGGAAAATCAAATGCCAGTTTTTCCGCAGCCAGCTCTGATACCCCCGGTTTTACGTAAGTTTTCAATGGTGTCCGGTAAATGCATAAGTTAACAGCTCTTGAACCCGTTCTCGAAAAACTCATTTCCTGTGAATATGAGGAGGACTGGTTTGAATTCAAGGAAAACTGGTTTGAACCTCATGCCCTCGGGGAATATATATCAGGCATGTCAAATGCCGCGGCCATGGCGGGGCAGGACTATGCCTATTTTATATGGGGCATCGAGAACTCTTCTCACACCATTGTGGGAACCTCTTTCGATTTTCACCGAGATGTGAAGAATGAACCCCTGGAGCATTACCTCGCGAGGCAGCTAAAGCCTGACCTGTGTTTTCAATTTCAGGAAATAACATTTCATGGAAAACGTGTAGTAGCTTTGATTATTCCCGCTGCTAAGGATGTTCCGGTATCATTTGACAGAAATCGCTACTATCGTGTTGGTTCCAGCAAGGTTAATTTGCTGGATTATCCGAAACGGGAAGCTCAGCTCTTCATGGCTCTTCGGGGGGATATTCCTACCATTGAGAATACAGCAGCTGACAACCAGGATCTCAATTTTCAAAAGCTGTTTGCTTACTATGGCGCCAAAGGTATTCCCTTAAGCAAGAAAACATTTAAGAAAAACTTAGATCTGCTGACACCAGATGGGAAGTACAACATGCTGGCGCAGCTCCTCTCTGACGACAGCCAGATTCCCATCAGATTCGCCTCATTTACCGGTACCACCAAGGCATCTCCCATGTATGCGGTGCGGGAATTCGGCAATGATTGCCTGCTTTATTCTCTGGAAGAGATTCTCCGTTATGGCGAGCTCATAAATGTACCGCAGGCAGATGAACGTAACAGAATCGTCGAAAGAAAAGAGGTTCCCCTTTTTAATCAAAAAGCCTTTCGCGAAGCTGCGATTAATGCCTGCGTCCACAACAACTGGCTTTTCGGAGCGCCTTCTTTTACCGCTTTTCATGACCGCATTGAAATTTTATCAAGAGGGGCTTTGCCGCCAAAGCAGACCAGAGACGGTTTTTTTGCCGGAGAGTCTGTGCCTGTTAATGAAAAGCTGGCAAAAATATTTTTACAAGTGCATATAAGTGAGCAGACCGGACGCGGGATTCCGGCTATATCTAATGTTTATGGCAAGGAAGCCTTCAGTTTCAGAGAAAACAACATCAAAGTGACCATTCCTTATCATCGTTTAGATATAAATGAGAATGCTCCAGGCAACGTACCAGTTCCCAATCATGATGCACCAGTCAATGTACTAGTCACCGGCCAAAATGCACCAGTCAATGTACCAGTCACCGGCCAAAATGCACCAGTCACCGTAGATAATACGTCTGTAAGCACGTCCGAACAATTGACGGACGAGGATAAGATATTACGGTTTTGCATCGAGCCCAAAAGCGCCATGGAGATAGCAGCCTGCCTGGGATGCAAAGACAAGAGAACTGTCCGTAAAAGGCTTGATCCCCTCATAGAACGGGGAAGACTTGATTTGACAGTTCCTGAGAAACCAAACCGCCGTCTTCAGAAGTACTTTACCGTAAAGTGATAGCGGGAAAAAAAGACGAGAGAATGTACAAAGAGGGAAGAA
>NZ_JBGVBR010000167.1:0-2649 GCF_045225735.1 Succinimonas sp.
GGCGTCGCGCATGATCTGGTATTCCTTGTCGGAAAGGGTCTGCGCCGGAGCCACGGTAATGGAGTCGCCGGTGTGAATGCCCATGGGGTCGAAGTTTTCAATAGAGCAGACGATAATGCAGTTGTCGTTCTTGTCCCGGACAACCTCCATTTCGTACTCCTTCCAGCCGATCAGGGATTCGTCGATAAGGAGCTCATGGGTCGGGGAAAGATCCAGGCCGCGATTGCAGATTTCCTCGAATTCCTCGGGATTGTAGGCAATGCCGCCGCCGGAGCCGCCCATGGTGAAGGAGGGGCGGATAATGCAGGGGAAGCCCACTACGGACTGCACCTTCCAGGCCTCCTCCATGCTGTGGGCAATGCCGGCCTTGGGGCAGGACAGGCCGATTTTCTTCATGGCCTCGTCAAAGCGATCCCGGTTTTCCGCCTTGTCAATGGCATCGGCGGTGGCGCCGATCATCTCCACGCCGTACTTTTCCAGCACGCCGTGAGTAGCCAGATCCAGAGCGCAGTTAAGAGCTGTCTGACCGCCCATGGTAGGCAGAATCGCATCCGGACGCTCCTTGTCGATAATGCGCTCCACCACCTGCCAGTTAATGGGCTCGATATAGGTGGCATCGGCCATTTCGGGGTCGGTCATAATGGTGGCGGGGTTGGAGTTCACCAGAATAACCCGGTAGCCTTCTTCCTTGAGAGCCTTGCATGCCTGAGCTCCGGAATAGTCGAACTCACAGGCCTGACCGATAACAATAGGACCGGCTCCCAGAATAAGAATGCTCTTGATATCTGTACGCTTGGTCATTTACTTCTGCCCCTCACGATATTGTTTTATAAGCTCGACAAAGTGATCAAAAAGTCCGGCCACATCATGAGGCCCGGGGCTGGCTTCCGGATGTCCCTGGAAGCTGAAGGCCGGCTTGTCCTTGCGGCGCATGCCCTGCAGCGTGCCGTCAAAAAGGGCGATATGGGTTACCTCCAGGCAGTCCGGCATGTTGTCCATGTCCACAGCGAAGCCGTGATTCTGGGAGGTGATGGCCACAGTATTGTCAAAAACATTCTTTACCGGCTGATTGGCGCCGTGCTGACCGAATTTGGTCTTGATGGTCTTAGCTCCGGAGGCCAGTCCCAGAAGCTGATGGCCGAGACAGATGCCGAATACCGGGATATTGTGATCCAGAATCTCCCTGATGGCTTCCTGAGCATAAACGCAGGGCTCCGGATCCCCGGGGCCGTTGGACAGGAACACGCCGTCGGGATTCATGGCCAGCACCTCAGAGGCCGGAGTCATGGCCGGAACCACGGTAACGCGGCAGCCCCGGTCGGCGATCATGCGGAGGATGTTGCGCTTTACCCCGAAATCATAGGCCACCACGTGATAAGGGAGGTCGGCGGCATTCTGCTTCTTATAGCCGGATCCCAGTACCCAGGAGCCTTCAGTCCATTCATACTTTTCCTTGCAGGTTACCTCTTTGGCGAGATCCATTCCCTTGAGTCCGGGGAATTCCCGGGCCAGTCTCAGAGCCTCGGCCTCGTCCAGGCTGTCGCCGGCCATGATGCAGCCGTTCTGGGCGCCCTTCTCCCTGAGGAGACGGGTAAGCTTGCGGGTATCGATGTCGCAGATGCCCACGACGCCGTGGCTTACGAGATATTCGGAAAGAGAAGTCTGACTGCGGAAGTTGGAAGCCAGAAGCGGCAGGTCTCGAATTACCAGTCCCTGCACCTGAATGTCAGGTGATTCTTCGTCTTCGGCGTTACAGCCATAATTGCCAATATGAGGATAAGTAAGTGTTACGATTTGCTTGGAATAGGAAGGATCAGTGAGAATTTCCTGATAACCGGTCATAGCGGTATTAAAAACGACCTCACCGACAGCACAGCCCTTAGCGCCAAATGAAACACCTCTGAATACTGTGCCATCTTCTAACACCAGTAATGCAGAATGAGTCAAGATGACCTCCAGAATTACTATTTTTACGGAAAAACTGCAAGGCATGACTTTGCGTAAAAAAGGCACGCAAAATCAAAGTTAAATTTTGAGCATTTTATACTATCAGCGAAAATTATCAAGAAATATCACAAAATGAGAGTTAGACCGCGGCATTTAATTGATTTTTATGGATTATTAACCAATTTTCTGATAAAGAGATCGGAGGCAGAACCGCTCCGGAGGAAGAACAGTTCCGACGGAAGAACCGCTCCCCCTGAAAAAAAGAGGCCGAAGCAAAGCCCGGAAAAACCAAAGCTGTTTCTCCGGCCATTGCGCTGACCTTTCCCGCTGTCACCGGCCGCGCTTCTTTTCCGGCACGGACTCCCGGCGCTTCTCTGCCTCCCAGATCATTTCCTCCAGAATGCGGAACAGTCTTTCGGGCTCCACCGGCTTTGACAGATGAGCGTTCATGCCCGCCTGCAGCGATCTCTGCACATCCTCGTCAAAGGCATTGGCAGTCATGGCAATAATGGGAACCCCGCGGGCGTCGGGGCGATCCAGGGCTCTAATGGCCGTCGTGGCCTCCAGCCCGTCCATTTCCGGCATACGGACATCCATTAGCACCGCATCATAGTAATTAAGCGGGCTTTTCTGAAACATTTCCAGAGCTATTCTGCCGTTTTCCGCGTGGTCGGACTCAATCTCCCTTATCAGCAGAAGCTC
>NZ_JBGVBR010000168.1:0-4603 GCF_045225735.1 Succinimonas sp.
CCCTTTCTCAAAATATTCCCCCGCCTTCTGATAGTCCCGTTCCGCTCCTCGGCCTTCCAGCCAGTAATTCCCCGCGCTCATGCAAGGTTTTCCGCTCTTGACGACTTTCTTTAGGTCGCATGCCTTCTCAAAACATTCCCGGGCCTTCCCATCATCCTGCGGAATACCGGTGCCCCGCTCATAGTAAAGAGCAGCCATAACACAGCCGTCGATTTCCTTAAGAGAGCACGCCTTCACATAATTCATAACAGCCTTTGCGCCATCTTTAGGAATGCCCGGCATGCCGTCATACATATTCCCGAGTCCCAGACACCCAAGTCCGTTATTGAGTTCGCAGGCTTTCTCCATAAGCCTGATACTCGTGTCGTAATTCTGCTCCACGCCCCGGCCGTAGTAATAAAGAGATGAGAGATTGCCGCATCCGAGAGCAAAATCCATGCTGCATGCCCGGTCGTAAAAAGCACCGGCCTTTTTAAAATCCTGAGGTACATTAAGCCCTTTCTCATATATGGTAGCGAGAGAGTTGCAGCCCTCCCCGGTTCCCAGGTTGCAGCCCTTTTCAAAGAGAATGAGCATCTTTTCATCAACCAGAGCGTCCTTCAAATCCATGGTGTAAAGATACCCCAGGTTCACGCACCCCATGCCGGAACCGAGACGGCAGGCTTTGTTATTGAAGGCCTTGGCCTTGGGAAGATCCTGAAATTCTTCATCCGTGAAGTAAAGATCCCCGAGAGACATACAGGCCTCGGCATGCTGAAGCCGGCATCCCTGCTCCATATACGGAAGAGCCTTGGCCACATCCCGCTTGATCCTGGCATCACTCCAGTACAGACTCCCCAGTTTGTAGCAGCCCAGAGCATTTTCAAGGCGGCAGGCCATCTCAAAAAATCCCTCCGCTTTCAGAAAATCCCCGCTGCTCTCGCATTTGCTGCCCTGTTCCGCGCAGTCAGCGCCGTCGCCGCACTCCGGTTCCCCGGCAGAAGCAGAAGTGGCCCTCAGACAGAACATGACAATAGCCAAGGCCAGTACTGAAAGGCTTTTTGATACCGAAGAACGAGGCATTTTGAGACTCCCTGTCAACCTGATTAAAAGCTGCTCGCAAATTGCTTGTACCTGAAGATAATGATAACGCAGCTATCCTGAAATTACCGCTGCCCGCCTCATAATCGGCCACATAATCTGAAATCACGCACATCGTGCCGCAGCTTCTGCAGTCAGCCAGGATCAATGTCCTTTGCGGCCCTGAAGTCCAGTCCGTCTATTTCCCTCTGTCCCTCTTATCATCAATTTCCTTCCAGAGCTCCTTTGACATTTCTTCCTGAGCTTCCTGAACTCGCTCATCTCTGCTGTCGTTCAGTGAAAGAGCAAGGGACAGCCTGTCCACACAGGCGCCAGCAGTAAGTTTCCGGGGAGCATAGCACCAAAGCTCTACCGCACATCGAACCTCCGCATTCAGCATCCGGCACGCGGAGACCTTTTCCCAGGCCGCCACAACCTCCATTAAGACACTCTGACCGTTAATTTGGTAATGCTGCCAGCCTTGCTCCCAAGAACTCAAACGCGCTGCGGCACTCTCAGAACAGTCAAGCAATCATGGCACGCTCCCTTTATTACTAAGACACCAGGGGAAGCTGCCCCTTGTAAACCGAAGCCCCGCCTACCCGGGCAATGAATTCCAGATCCGGAAGCTCCGACAGCATCTCCGCCGGAAAAGAAGGCTCGCTCTGCTCCGTAACGGTTCTTACGGTATTGAGGTTCGGATCTGTCAGGCTGTCCGTGGAGCTCTGGGAGCTTTCAGATACCCCCCGGTAGCGAATGCGCACGGCCGGCAGGGAGTCCGCCACGTACTCCCGGGTTTCCCGGTCAATAACCCGGAGACTGATAAGATTGTTGACGTTGCCCAGTACCTGCATGGCCCGTGCCGAAGATCCCAGCCGGGATTCAAAGTCCGCCACGGTCTGGGTGGCCATGGTGATGCGGAACTGCGCTCCCCGGCCCTTATTAAGGAGCTGAATCAGCTGCTCATTGATTACCTCTGCGGTTTCGTCAATGAAGATATTCACGGGACGGAGGTTACGGCCGTAGTTGTAGCGGCTTCCCGCCACCGCGGCGAGATCCGCAAGAAGGAGGGATCCCAGTGAAGCGCCTACAATGGGATCCGTAAGGGAGTCCAGTCCGATGTAAACCACCCTTTCATGAGCGATCAGGCTCTCGAAGTCCCAGAGCTCCTCTCCCAGCCGTACCTTGTCAGACGGTGACAGGAGATTTCCCAGATCCCCCTGAGTCAGCATATCCAGCACCGGCAAAAGCGAGGCCACCATTTTGCCGTAATGAGCAGTATCATGCTTGGCCAGAGCATAAAGGGCCTCCAGCTCTTCGCAGGGACTCCACTTTTTAACGGCCCGAAGGTAAAACCCGTTGTATTCCGTAAGAAGCTTCCCTGGGATCTTGCTGGTAGCCCGGAGCAGGCGATCCCGCTCCTCCCGGAAGCGATCCGGGGTATGCCGGAGAAACCATTCCCGAAACCCCAGAAACGCCAGCTCCATCACCCGGGAATCGGTATAGTAGCGTACCAGCTTCAGGGTAGGCCTTTTTCCGATAAGAATCAGTCCCCCGATAACAGTGTTCAAGGCAAGCTCGGCAAAGGCCCGAAATGGATCAGCCCCGCCCCGGGCCGTGGGCACCAGAGCCGCCAGCCGGCTTGCGAGATCGCTTCTCCGGCTGAAATTGAACAAGGGATTAATGCTGATGCTCTTTTCCGGAAACCCCGGATGAAAAAACTTGAACTTCCGGGGATCTATGGTTTTTGCCGCAGATCTGGTATGGGAGGACAGATCCTGATCTCCCTTGGGATCCAGAATGATGACGCACTCGCCTCGCATCACCGCCTGAGCGATAAGGAGATCAAAGAGTCGGGTTTTGCCGGCACCGGTAGTGCCGGTAATAAGCACATGACCGGCTACAAAGTTAAGGGGAATGTAGAGAGCCCGGGGCCGGCCGATGCCATGGATAAAGCGGGAACCCCGCACTGCAGGATCCCTTTTAAAAAGCTGTCCCTTCCAGGAGCTTTCCAGAAGATCCCGCAGTCTTTGGGCTTCCCTTTTGCGCCAGGGAAAGCCGTTTCCCAGATACAGCATGTCAGGCTTTATGAGATCCGGAAGCCTGGAAAGCTCGAGCTTCTGAAAACCGCCTCCCGCAAACCCGGCCATCCGTTCCTTAAGCTCCCGATCCCGGCGGATTCTGTCCAGAAGAAGAGCCAGCAGAAGGCAGGCTGTTGCCAAAGTCGCCGGAGAGGTTACAGAGCCCGGCCCCGGCAGAGCGTAAAGAGCAAGAAGCGCCAGCGATCCGGAAAGCGCTCTTACGCGATAACGGGATAACAGGAGATGACGGTTTTCCGGAGCGGGCTGGGATACAACGCTGGCCCCGGCTGATGCTGCGGGAACTGAAGGATGCAAAGCCGCGCTCACTGATGGCGGGTTTTGCAGGTTTTCGGGGTTACTCATAGTGTTTTCTCTCATTAATTCCGCCATATGACCAGGATGACCTGGAGCTTCGGGATTCCGTGGCATGATAAAGAACCGCTGTCCCGCTATACATAGTAAACGGCCCCGTTGTTATTGCCGATATTTTCTCCGCTCCTGGCATTCTGGGAAGCTGCTTCGGACATTTTGATAAACTGCCCGCTGGCATTCCGGGGCCGGGGCGGGGTATGCTTTTCCCGCAGGGGATTAAGCGCCCAGTCATCATCACCGCCGGAGGAAAATGAGCTTCCGGAAGCACTGTCTGCATCCTCCCCGAAAGGCGGGATCATCCCTTCTGCCATGCTCTCACTCAGATCCTCCGGCTCTTTTTTAGCTTTGCTGCTCTTTCCGGAAGAGGCTGCTTTCCGTTTGCTGTCTTTGTCTTCCCGGGAAGAGGAATGAGAACCTGATTTCTTGGCAGCGCTTTCCTTCCGGGGCGCCTTTACCGCAGGTTTGGGATCCTCCCGGGGCTTTACCTGCGGTGCGGAGGAGGGAGATGACGGAGCGGCGGATACTGAGGCAGAACCGGATGAAGCGGCCGCAGAAGCGCCGTTCATCACAGGATACTGAGCCTGATTAACGGTGTTATTTTGCCGGAGGGTGTCCGGAGAAGCATTTGATGCCGTGCCAGCTTCCCGGGGGATGTGCTGCTCAGGAATGCGGCTTTCCTGCGGCCTGTTTTCCGGCAAAGTCCCGGTGTCCCCGAAAGCTCCGCCGTTATCCCGTGGGGTTCCGCGAGGAGTCCCGAATGTTCCGGAAGCTTCCGGGCCGGAATCACACTGAGATGCTGCCGGGATTTCTGTCATCCCCCTGAGATCACCCGGTTGTCCAAAATGCTGCCGGCTGAGAGTTGCATTGACCATGGCATTAGTGTTACCGGAGTTTTCCGGCAAAGGCGACCGGTACGGCTCTTTTCTGCGGGCAACAGATCCTCTCAGGATCTCCTCCAGGGCTTTTCCGAAGTTTTGGGAATCCGCATCCCGAGAACTCCCTGTCCCCTGTCGGAAAAGAGCTTCTCTTTCCCCTGATTTTCTGCTGCCGTATTCTCCGGTATGCTCTTCTCTTACAAAGCCTTCCCGAAA
>NZ_JBGVBR010000169.1:0-13599 GCF_045225735.1 Succinimonas sp.
CGCTATGAAAAGCCTGATATGCAGGTTGCTTTGCGGAGCGCGGCCGCTTTAAGCTGCATTCGTTTTGCCGGGAGCGAGAAGCTATGAATGCCAGCCAGACGCTTTTGCAAAGAAAATACGCCCGGGTCATTGCATGCTTTGCGCAAAAATCAGGCCTTTCCCGGTATGAAGCTCTGGATTTTTTCTACCGGTCGGAGCTCTGTCCTCTCATTCATGAGGGGTCTCCGATCTGCATGAGCGATGACTATCTGGCCGGCGAGCTTCTCGATGAATACAACTCCGCCAAGTCAGAAAGCGTCAGGCATCCGGACGATGGCCAGGCACCGGAAAAAAAAACAGCCGGCTCCCCTAAGGAACCGGTTTTCTGAAGCTGCGGGGATCCGGGGAGCAGCATCGCTGTCAGGATTTTCCGGATGCAGCAGATTTTCGGGATTACTTGTACTGGGACTTACCGGCGCCGTTCAGCTGAATGGTGCTTACGTTACCCGGAAATTCAAAATAGTCCTCAGAGCCGCCTTCGGTGGATTCTACCCGCAGGTCGAACTTGTCATACTTGACCTCCACCTGCATTTCCATGGTTTCGCCGGGATTGATAACCTGTCCCTCAATCATGTTTTCTTCCCAGTCATCGGTTCCGCTGTCGCTGAAATAAACGGCATTGATGACTGATGAAGTGTTGTTTACCAGATCAAAGTTGGCGCTGGCGGTACCGGCTGCCAGCATCAGAACGGAACCGGCGATTAAAGCGAGTTTCATAATCAAATATCTCCAAAATTCTTTCATTGCGAGGGGAAGGCTGTATCCTGTCTCTCCGTCCGGAACACCTCTTTGCAGAGACGTTTCCGGAGAGGTTTTCGGAGGGAAGAAATCAGCCTTCCACCCCGCCTATTTTACAGCAGAACACTTGCATTTTGCCAGAAGAAGCCGCACGGCAACGCTGATTACGTCCTCTCCCCGTCTCTTTTCCGCATGAAAAGGCCGTCCCGGAGGACGGCCTTCGCGTTTGAGCCTGGAACAGTTTAGAACTTCAGCACCTGATTCTTAACCATGGTCTGCTTGTTGGTGACCGTGTGATCCAGAGAGGCAATAAAGCTGACATTGAAGTTATCCACCTCGTTGTAATGAGCGCTGGCCACATTGAACACAATGCTGTCCAGCTTGAAGTCGCTGTCCTTCAGCTTATTGACCTCTGCCTTGAAATTATCAGCGGGGTTCCGGTCTGCCAGTTCCTGATTAATCCTGCTGATGGCGCCCTTCTTGGCGGTTCTGTGGATCTCAAAGCCGCTGATCTTGACGCCCTTTGACTGCATGTTATGGAGCCGGGCCGCGGCCTTGGCAATCTCATCCTCGCTGCAGCCCATTTCCTTAAGGGAGGTTCTCAGGAACTCCAGATTCTTCTGCATCTGGGCTGCCGGACTTCCGGAGCTTTCAGCGGCGACTCTGGTGATCTTGTCCGCCCTTCTCAGGGAATTCTCAATGAGATTGGTGTCATAACGGGTCTCATTATCAACAGTATAGGAAATCTCGGCATGGAACTGTACCAGATTGTTGGTGGAATCCCCCAGGGAGAATCCGGCACTGGTTCTGACTTTGCTGGTGTCCCCGTGAGCCCCCAGAAAATTATTCATGAACTTTTTGATGTCCTTCATCTGTTTCCAGCCGGGAATCTTCGATAAGAGCCAGTCTGCCAGGGAATCCACATCCTTCACCGCCGGATTTATCGCTTCCTTCTTCAGGATGTTCGCCACGCTCTCGGCAATGTAGCGGCTGGGGTCTTCCTTATATTTGGTCAGATCGTCCAGAGCCATCCACCTCTTCTTGCCGGTTTTGGCGGACTGATTCTTCTCATCGTTTTTCATGTATTCGGCATTGGTATTGAACTGGCTGGTGCCGTACTTCCCGATAACATAATCCGCCATGTACTTGTTGTGGTTCAGGAAACCGGCAATGATCATGTCTCCCGTGGTGAGATTGGCGTCAATCCTGTTATATTCCGCCATTTCCTCAGGGGTCATCTTAGTCGGATCCTTGTTGCCCAGCAGGGTCTGCTGCAGGGAAAACGTCGCCTTGGCTCCCGCATAAAGCGTGGTCTTGGCATGGGTGGAATAGCGGTGGTAATCCGAACCCTTTTCGTAGTTCCAGTCTTTATCCCCTTTGATGCCGAGAGAAGCCTGAGCATTGGCCGGTTCCCGCACGGCGGAAACATCATCGCCCTTAATCTCCTGGAACACGCCGTAGATATCCGCCTTGATCTCCGCGCCTCCGTGGATGTTTTTCACGCTCTGGGTTACCTGACTATTGGCGGAGCCCATGGTTTTTTTGTCAAGATTGTTAGTGGCGGCCCGGGCCAGGAATTCTCTGGCCTTTTCCCGATCATTAAAGGTCAGAATATAGACCTTCTTATAACCGCCGCCGATGCCGGCGCTGACCGAGGCCACCTCGGTTTTGGCCTCCTTGAAGGCAGCAACGCCCTTGAGATCGGCTGCCATGGCCGCGCCCAGAGTGAACACGAATTTGCCGTCCTTTGTATGCGAAACCTTAAAATCCGCGCTGCCGTTCAGGGATAATTCCCCCTGAGCCTTAAAATCCGCCCCGAAGGCCTTGAATTTTATTCCGAAGCCTCCGGTGAGCTTGTTGTCATGATAATGAGTCAGGGTCTGTCCCGGCGGAATGGAATTCAGAATGCCTTCCGCAAAATCCCGCCCTTTGGCCAGCTGATTCCGGTTCTTAAAGTAGGCGGCAAGGCGGCCTACCCCGGGGATGGCGCTGAAAAAGCCCTTTATCGCCTTCAGGGGAGAAGAGTTTTTGACCACCCGGAAGGCGTACTTAATTCTGGCGGTGTGGATGCTGTTTCCGACGTTTTCGCTATTATCGTCAAGGGAAAGGTGGGACTGCACCAGCTTCCGGAGCGCTTCCTCATTGCATAAACTGTTAATGGCGGCTTCTTCTGCTTCCCGCTGATTCTGCGGGACGGTCTCCAGGCGCTGATCCCCTGCTGTCCGGAATTTGGTCATGAGGTACGCCACGGCGTCATTCACCAGATCGGCCGGGGTTTTGCCGACGGGAGCCTTGCCCTTGATAATGGCGTACTTCATATCGGCCAGAGTCTTGTAGCCGTTATCATAGGCGGCCTTGTGCACGGCGTTTTCCAGCATGATCCTGCCATAGGCGCTATTCCTGAAAATGTTTCTGATATCAGCTGTCTGCCCCGTATGAACGTCCTTCAGACTCGCAAGATCATCGCTCATCCCATTGGCCTTGGCGGCATGCAGATTCGTGACATCTGCAGTGATTCTGCCGAGCAGATTCTGCTGCTCCCGGGCATAGCGGGAACTGAAAAGCCCCTTAATATTGCCGAGTATGATATCGTCAGCCTGATCCTGCGCTTTAACGCTGTCCGGATGAAAGGTTCTGGTCAGATAAGGAGACAGGGTCATAAGAGCGGCTGCAAGCTCCCGGGTTTTGTTTCCGGCCAGCTCATTCTTTATCCTGCCGAATAATTCCCGGGCCACGCCGCTGACATCGGCATGCGGCCTTGCAAGACTTTCCAGGGCAGACTTGATGGCATTCTTCACCGCCTGGCATTTAGCCTTGCCGGATTCTTTATTGCTCACAAAAATATTATGCTCCGGAGCAAACATGTCATCGGTAACCTTCAGCGCTGACAGGAAGGCGGTCAGATCTTCCTTAGACGGAGCCAGACGTCTCTTGAGAGCATCGTAAAGAGGGGTGTGAATCTGACCCACCACTTCAAAACCATCTGGCATCTCCTTCGCTGCCTGCTGAACCTGATCAGCCAAAGTCAGATTCTGCTCGGTCACTCTGACCGCTGCCAGTTCCTCGGCGGCAACAGGGGCGTGCTGGTTTTGATGCTGCTCGCAGTAAACCCTGAGCTGAACATAGCTCATGAAGATATCAGCATACTCAGGGGTCTTCTTTATCTCATTAGACAAGGTATTAAGAGTATTCCCGATGTGTTCAAGCCTAT
Source organism: Succinimonas sp. (assembly GCF_045225735.1). Classification (NCBI taxonomy): domain Bacteria; kingdom Pseudomonadati; phylum Pseudomonadota; class Gammaproteobacteria; order Aeromonadales; family Succinivibrionaceae; genus Succinimonas; species Succinimonas sp. The sequence goes on from NZ_JBGVBR010000169.1 coordinate 3,989, forward strand.
CCGGATTCCGAAAATCCTCCGCGGTAAGACCATGATAGTTCGTTCCCGCGGGAATAAGCTCTTCGATATCCGGGGGACAAACCGCAGCCAGAGAAGCGGCCAGAAGGCCGAGCTTTTCCGATCCCCGCACTGCGGCAGTCTCCCGGAGAACCCCTTCCACCGTGCTGATAGAGGCCGGGAGAGCTTCCTGAGCGACATTCCCCGGTGCGACATTCCCCGGAGCTGCATTGCCGGTCTTGCTGTAAAGGCCTTTAAATTCCGCAAGCGCTTTGAGTCCGTTATTGGCAATGCGGGTACGGGCATTTCGCAGATCCTCGTTAGTCTCGTTTCTCATGCTGCTCAGAGACTGCCTGACGCCTTCACCATTGAGGAAGGCTTCCAGAAAAACTCCCTGATTGGCCTTAAACCAGTTAACAATGCCTCCCTTCTCCCGGCAGGCATTTTCGTAGGAAGCCCGAAGAGCCTGATTCTGTTCCAGAAGCTTTTCGATATTAACGTTGAGAGCCTCGGACATCTTTCTTACGAGATGAACCTCGGGAAGATTGGCCGCCGCCTTCAGGAATGAGGCGTTGTTCATCATGACATTGAAAACGCCGATAAAGAATCCGGCATCGGTCTCCTTAATGTTGGCCGTGGTGGGATCCCCTTCGCCGTAACGGCTGAGGCTGACATGCTGCTGATCCGGATTCTCGCCGGTAATAATGCCCATTTCATTCTGAAAGCCCAGGCAGTGTCTGAAGGAAACCTCCCTGGGATTGCCGTTTTCCGTAAAAAGCTCTTCGGGATGATCTGCCAGATATCTGTGAAAGGCGGCCTTAAGAACCATGGCTTCCTGATTTCTGATATCCTGATGCGCGCCCAGATCCTTTATATGTCTCTTCAGCTCATCCGTGGGATGGCACAGGCTCTGGTAAGCGTTCTTCAAATCTGCCAGAGTTATCTCAGCTGCCGTCTTGTCCTGCTGATTGGCGCCCGGCACGGCTCTAAGCACATAATTAATGCAGGCCAGAGCATCCTGAGTAAGATCCAGAGTAACGGGATAGTGCTCCAGTACCGCCCGATCCGCGTTATTATTGGCATAGACATCGGCAGGAACAGTCTTTAAAAGCGCCTGCATAAGAGAGTTATCCCCCTGGAAAACCGGATTCCGAAGGCCCTGAGAGATATTTTGCAGCGCCGTTCTGAGCTCATCGCCATGAACTGCGCCCTGAACAATATCGGTATATGACTTCAGGATCACCGGATTCCGGAGCATTTCCCTGAAAATGTCTTCTGAATAATCAATGGCGCTCAAAAGCTTCATGCACTGGGCGGGATTCCCCATAAGCCGGCTGAGAGTATCGTTAAGCAGATTTGCGTTGCCGGGATTCTGCGCCTGATAAAGAGCCGTCCGGAAAAAGGTATCCCTGATAAAGCTCATGTTTTCCCGAAAAAGATCTCGCGAAGGATTGGGAACCTCCTGATTCGCATTATTTTCCGGGGCAGTGGCAAATTTCCGGATAAACTCGTCGCGGTCTTCAGCTGACAGCAGCGTGTCTGCCTTGCCGGTGGCCTGGGAAATGAGCTTAAGATTATTCATGACCTTGCTTACAAGCAGATCCGCGGTTTCATCATTAATGTTGCCTACTACAATATTGGCAAGTTCGTTCATATCCCCGTCAGGATCGTTTCTTAAATTGGTCATATTACTGAGATTTGCGGAAAGCTCATTCAGCTTGCCTTCAGAGAGCTCTCTCAGGATCGACTCGTACTCGGGATAGCGCGAAAGAGCCTCCTTCATCGTCATGTTGCCGGAGAGCACCTCGCTTTTCACATCATCCGGAGAAACCTGCGGCGCCGTAAACTCTTTTTTGAATGTCTCAATGTCATTGGGAAGCACCTTCCCGATACCCAGCGCATCCTTCGGAGATCCCGCGGTTACCGGGTTTTTGAGCCCCTTGTTGTCCTGAAGGCTCCGGAAGATCCGCATCTGGTTGTCAAGCACCCGGGAGTAAAAATCCCGGATCTGGCTGACGGCCCTGCCGGCATCCGTATCGGCGCCCGCGGCCTGGAGGAGACTGTTTGCAGCCTGAATAAGAAGCTGCCGCTTGCCCTCAGCCCTGTCGACTTCGGCCTGATTGTATTCCGGAGGACACATGATCCGGTTCATGGCCTGCTTCAGATCCTCAATGAGATTCTGCTGATTCACAGGGGGATTGGCCCGGGCGCAGAGATTGCCTATCAGAGTCTGGAGGCTCCGATTTAAAAAAATGTCCATGCCCTGGGCTTCCCGGGCGCTGGAAAACAATGTCCGGGTGCCGTTCTCTCCCCGGCTGGCCATATCGGTAATCTTCTGTAAAACCTGCTCTGCTGTGGGCGCGGGATCCCGGGCCACAAAATCGCTGAGCCTCCGATACTTGGCAGTCACCTCCCCGGGGAGCTGCTCTGCAATATTTTCTCCTCCCACCACAATTTCCAGATCCTGGATCTGCTGGTTTTCAGGATGCGCCTGAATCTGCAGCGGCTGTACGTGCTCCTGTCCGTTATTGGGAACATGCTGAATATTGTCAATGTTGTTATTGATTATATTGTTATTGATTACCCCGGTCATATAAGCCTTCCTGTTCTTTCCTTCAGCCCGTGAAATTCTGTCCGGAATGCCCGCAGAATTCCCCTGCGCATCTGTTATTTACTGATTATACGGCCGGATAACGCTCCGGAAGCGGCAAGGTTACAAAAACGGGAAGTGAATCGGGGATGAGGAAGATATAAGGGAAGATCCGAAGAAGAAAAAGCAGCGAAGGCAGAACAGAAAAAAGAACCGGCTCCCTGCAAACGCAGGATCGGTTTTCAGCGGGAAAAGTTCAGGAAATCCGGGCTACACCGCCATCATGCCCGGCATCATCATGGTCATGTCGGAAACGCTGAACGGCCGGTCGTCGAGGCCGGGAACATAATCAGGGCCGGAAATCACAGAGGCCGGAGACATGTCATCTCCGGAAAAGTCATCAGCGCCGGCAAACTCCCCGCTCATATACTGCCGTACCGCGCTGAGATCCTCGGGAAAGGTTTGCAGAAAATCCAGGATCCGGTGCTTCAGGGCAGCGGCATCGGTTCTTTCCAGGCTGACGCAGGAACCCAGCCTGATGGTTACGGCATCACGGCTGTCGCAAAAAAGCCGGTTATTGCCCGACAGCAGATCCGGAGCGCTGTTTATGGCCAGAGCCTCCTCGTAAACGCCCCTTTCCAGATCCGCATTTTCCACCTTTACCGATAGGCAGAACACTGCCATTTCCGGGAAAACGCGCAGAGAAACCTCGCCCGTCCCCGAATTCACAAAAAATGACGTTTCATTCTGAGTCACGGGAGCGAGACCATAGGATGACAGCTCTCCCAGAGCGGCATTGAGCTGTTCCATACCATCATTTTTAGCTGTCATAACTTCATCCTGATTCTGTCAGCGCGGCATAGCCCCGGCGAAAATACCTTTTATCGCTATTCGCTGCTGTTTATTACTGCCTTATTGTAATAACAACGCATTAAACCGCAAAGAGATACAAAAATCCCCAGAAAAACCATTTTTGAGAAGCCGGTTACACTTCATCAGCAAAAAACGCCGCGCTCTCCTGAGTAATCGCCGCCTCCTGCTCCTCCTGCCGCGCTGCCAGAACCCTGAGAAGATCCTCCCGAACCCCGGGCAGATAAAAAAGCATGGTCTTAATATAAAAACCGATGCTTTCGGCATCCAGAGCCCCGGAGACATCAATAACTCCCTGCATGGTAACGGTCTGATCAACGGTATCCACCCCCAGGCGCAGATCCGAGGGCAGTTTTTCCGGAGAATTAAGAATCAGAATCTCCTTAGACAGAGTCTGAAAGGCGTCATCATAGATATTCTCCACCTCGAATACCGCCGCGGACAGCCGCAGCAGTTCCTCCTCCCCGGAAAGCCGGAACTCTACGTTAAAGCCGTTAAGACTGCTCACCGCCGTTTTGGTTTCCGGATCCAGAGGAACGATCTTTTCATTGATCATCCGAAGAACTTTATTGATTTCATCTAAAAGCATGGCATTAATTCCGTAAAAAACCGTTTCCTAATTATCTCACAATTTACTGCTGTTATCTTACTGCCGGTATCCCGATCCGACGCTGCCTGTAAGGACTCTTTTTTTAAGCGGCCTGCATCTCATGAAATCCCCGTCTCCGGAGAACGTCCGTGCCGCTATAACGTTCCGGGTCAGGGCGCCGCGGCAAAGGACAAAGATGAGCGCAAAGAATTAGAGGAACACAAAGAAAAAAAGGAGCGCAAAGAAAAGAGGTTTTAGAAAGACAGCGAGACCCGGCGCCGGCGCATGCAAAGCCGTCAGGCTTAATCCGGATTCCCGGGAAAGTCTTCTCGAAAAGCGCCCGGCCTGACCTCACAAGGCTGTTGCAGTCTTAAAGACCGGCGGATTTCCATGCCTTAGCTGCGGAAATTATCCTGGGATCAAGTTCCGGAACATAATCGCAGTTGATATTGGGATCAGCATAGGAATATCCGGCCTTGGGCAGGAGATCGATGGCAAGACTGTCAAGGATGCCGCCGGCATCATAATTCTCCATATCGAAATCAATCCGGAAGTAAAAATACCCCAGAAATTCATACGGTTCGCTGACAGGATGATCCTGACCGCCGTAACTCCAGAACAGATTGGCAAAATTAATTGCGGACTCAGGGGTTTTGCATTCAGTAAAAAGGTATTTTTTCCAGCTTTTGAATGTTTCATCCCAGCCGAATTCATATATTTGCTCTTCAGCCTTATCACAGAACATATAATACACTTTCGACGGAATTATACCGAAGTCTCGATTGAACAGCCAATACGTCTGTCTGTCAATTTCATTAACCATAATTTCCTGGAAGATATCAGGATCTTGTTTATCTTTTTTCATCATTTTCCAAAAAATGCCTCTCCGCCGGCGAAGGTAATCAGCAATTTAAAGCCCTGAAGATTTATAGGCCTGAGCCTCAGCGATTATTCCGGGATCAAGTTCAGGAATATAGTCAGCATTAAACATGCGATCAGCTTCCTTATGCCCGGCTTTAACAAGGATAGCTGTGGCAAGACTGTCCAGAATGCCCATATCGTCATATTTCTCAACATTAAAATCGATACGGTAATAAAAATATGCTAAAAATTCATATGGTTCCGGTACAGAATACTTATCAGGCGCAAACCACCAGAACAAATTAGCAAAATTAATGACTGACTCCGGGGTTTTGCATTCAGTAAAAAGGTATTTTTTCCAGCTTTTGAATGTTTCATCCCAGCCAAATTCATATATTTGCTCTTCAGCCAATTCGAGAATTTTATTATCCTGTTCTTCGGTGGTATTGTCATCATACTGACGATTAAACAGCCAAAATGTCTGTTTATCAATCTCATTAGCCATACTTTTCTTCGCTTGGTTTTTATGAAATTCATTTTTAATAATTGCTTGTAACCTTGATTTGCTGCCGGTTTTTTACCCTGACAGCATTTTTCATGGTTCATCGGCAAGATTTGCAATAACAGCGTCTATATCCTCAAGAGTTACCCCTATAAGATCAAGAACGGTTTTCTGCATTTTGCCCGGCAAATATCTCCGGACATACGTTCCTGCGCATAAATCCCTGTCGGCTCTGATTTCTTCCAGCAAATCAGCGACTGCCGGCAAATCCCCGGCTGCTGAAATGCCACACCTTTTCATTTCCTGTTCGCGGAAGGCTTCCGTTTTTGCCAGAAGCTGCGACCCTATGACAGATGCGGCAAAGCAAATCAGATTTTTGGCTTGCATCGTATTTTCCGAGCAAAACCCGATTTTATCCCTGCTCAGCCAGCCTTTTAATGCTCTCAGCATCGTCTCAGCGCCGTCTCTTCTGTCAAGGGCTTTCATGATCTCCTGAGCCGTCATTTCCTGATCAGAGACGTACACCAGATAACCGCAGTACTGGTGAGCTTTCTCGACAGCTGCCGCATTTCTTTCGAATGAATCAATCACATAGGCAGGCGCGGATTCCGGCATATTGGCATCTCTTCCCCGCCGATTAATTTTTAAGGCTCCGTCCTCATGACAGGAGATGTTAAAGTACTTGCGATACCTGCTAAGATTTTCTTCCGTCAGGCGGGTTCCCTTTGCCATGTTTTTCTTCAGGTTATCCGCCTTCCCCGCCAGATCGCTTTCCAGAGCGAAGCGCCGCCTCGTTTCCAGTTCCCCGTCCCACACAATATGGAACCGACTTTCCTTTTCGTCATCCGGGAAGATTTTATTCCTGACGGTCAGCGCGAACCTCCCGTTTTCCCTGATGAAACTGGCAGATTTTTTGACTTTGTCAATGTGATTACCGAGAACCTCATTAGCAAGCTCCGTGTTCCCGTTCAGCAAAAAGATGAATCCGATTCCCCGGTTCCGGAGGTCTTGAATATGTTCATACGAGATATGCCCCCTGTCAGCAAAAACCGTAATGCTGATATTATCATTCCCCGGGATTTTTCCGCATTCCTGCTGCCCCGGGTTCGGCTTTTTTAACTCCGAGAGGCCAGCAGATATATTTGCCGCTTCGCTGATGTCTTTGACGGCGCCCGGGGACACATTAAAGGTGACCGGAAGCCCGTCTTTTTGCCGCATCGCATATTCCGCATTAATCCGGCATTCTTCAGGATCGTCTTTTGCGTATCCCTGCTGAACCAAAAACACGCCCGGAGCCTGAGACCCGGTATTCACGGAATCATAGCGCGCCAAAACACGTCCGTCTCCGAAAGTTCCGCCGTCCCTGAGCGCCGCCGCAGCCCAGGTATTCCTGAACCTGCTGATGAGAGACAGAGAAATCTCCTTTTCAAAAACGCTGATAAAGCCGGCATCCGGAATGCTTTCAGAAAAAATGGCATGGCTGGCGGCCCAATGGGGAAAATGCCGCATCTCCGCAGTTTCGCGGGAAATCATGTACATCGCCAAATCCATGATTAAGCAGGCATCTTCTGCTCCGAACACCTCCAGAAGCGCCTCATATAATCCGGATTCCTCCGCAATTTTGCTTACTGCTGCATAAAGCCCCGCTGAAATACAGTCAAACCTTTGCGGGTATTCCCGGCACGCACTGGAAGCATTGCCGCCCGGCGTTTTCTCCGAAGAACTTTTATCCGCAGGAAAGAGCCGGTAGTAAGCCGAGTTTGCGTACATGCGCCGATCCTTTTTCCAGTCGCCGCCCGGACATAAAACTACCCCGATGCATTCTTTCTTATGGTCTGCCCTTTTTCCGGTTCCGTTCGCCTTATCAACCCAGGTTGTAGTGGCATTCCAGTAAACATACCCCTTCGCTGTTACAGAAACGCTTTTGGGAATGCTCACAATATTGTCTGCGGTCTTCGCAATTCTGGACATGAATCCGCCTCCTTTGCATGGGATTGCCCCCTGATCAGGAAAATTGTAAACCTATTTTTTGGGAATCGTCCGTAACACATGGAATTCAGGACGCTAAGGCAGGCGCTAAAATGATATACACCCTTGAAGAATCAGTGATTCAAAGAAAAATGACGGCTTAAAACCGCGCATTCAGGCGATATTTCAAGATTGTTATCACCCGAAATTGCGGGGCATAATGTATAGTACGAAAGCCAATGCTAGACAGTGCCCTGGAAAACTTGCTCTATGGGTGCCCCACTGGCAGGTGCTAACAACTTTGTCTTGCGTCCCTTTCTAATCCTCTGTTTCAGCATATCCATATTAAGCTGAGCATCTTCTCTCAATTTGAGATTGAGGTGTTCAAGAATTTCTCGTTGAGTCTTTGTTATTGAATCCTTCAAATGCCATCCGTCTTTTGCTTTGTAAAACTTAATTTCTTCAAGTTCTTTAATTGCTGTTGTTGTTGATATTGAATTTTCTTTAAGATATTGTTCAAGTCTTCTGGTAAAAACTCTTCTTAATATAAGGGCAACAAACATAATAAAAAGTTTGCCTTCTACCTGTTTATCTCCATGAACATGAAGACGTTTGTCACTCAATCCATTTTTAGTGGTATCAAAGCAATCTTCAACTGACTCTTTTGAACGGTATATTTTCAGCGTTTCCTGCGGTGTGATTTTATTAGAATTCCTTCTCACAAAAATCGTTACCTTTCCGCATAATGAGCAGATTTCCTTAAATGCTTCCTTGTCCTCTTCGTAAATAAATCCTTTTCGTCCTGGATTTTTCCTGACTTTGAAATACGGAGCAAAACTTTTAGCCCACTGCTGAAAATTGTCTTTAGGCGCTGCGGTCGTTTCCTCAAGTTCTTTTCTTTTGCCGTCTCTGATCCGGGATAATTGTCTCCTTTTATCGTATTCCAAATACAAATCCCGGTACATCATCAGTTCGCCATCCACATTTCCAAGTTTGAACGGGATCGAAGTGGATATGTAGCAGCTTTCGCCCATCTCCCATGAGTCGGCGCGTTCGCTTTCCGTAAGGCCTTTTGTCCAGGCTTTGTAGGCTTCTCTAACGTCCTTTCTGTAATCAGCAGAGACACCGATGATAACATCGTAGCCAAGGTAATGGCTCCAATCAGCATTATCGCTGCTAAAGCCTCCGTCAGTAACAATGCAGATCTTTCTGCGGCCTTTTCCAATTCCTACCCCGTGCTCCTTAGCCCGTTTTAAAGCATTATTGAAATTTGATTTATCATTTAACGAACCATCGTAGGAACACATAAAAAGAGGTAATCCTGTTTCCCGGTCACAGAATAATCCCTGATTGATCTGAGGCAAATCCTCGTGATCCCTATTATAACCGTAGTGCGCTCTGAGGATATTGCCTGAATATGTTGAAAAGGAAGTTACATCATAGAATATTTCTTTTTCAACTGGATGAGCTTTATTCCATAAGGTATAAAATTCACCGACTTTTTCCGGTGTGATATCAACAAGTACCTGACCAGCCTCCCTGCGATCAAAAGTAACATCAAAATTAGTTCCTGACAGGTGGGCGGCAATAAATTTATCCAGACCATCCAATGAAGAGCGCATGCTTTCACAGAGGAAGGCAGCCAGACAAATAATTCGCTTTCCCAGTTTATCTCCAAAAGCTTTAAGAAGAGCGCCGGTTAATTCCAGTTCTGCTGACAGGAGCATGATGGCTATTCCGTAACCCATTGCAATTTCTGAGTCCGTTTTCATTTCGTCAGAATTTTCCGGCTTCTTGTGCCATGGCTTTCTGCCAGCTCCTTCCATCACCGCCAAATCAGGCTTCGCCTGCCCTGTAAGTTCATAGTATGCGGTATTTGGCATCAGTTCAGACTGACCATCCTCTGATGTCTCAATGCGGCCAATGCACCTGGACTTTGGGTGCGTCGTCTTCCCGTCATTCCCCACAGGTACACGGTCTCCAACATAGACATAGCAGTATTTTACATCGCCTCTGCTGATAATGAAGCCGCCGATGTCCGGGATTGGCACACGTATCTCAGGAAATATCATTGATCTTGTCTCTATACTTTACATTAAAGTTAATGTAAAGTATAGCAGAAAAGCCAGTAATGTCAATACTCCAGTGCCATTTTTCCAGAAAATTTTTGAGATGATGATTTCAGAGAAAGAAGTGGGGAAAGCTAGGAATCTCAATGGGTTAGTGAGGGAATT
>NZ_JBGVBR010000170.1:0-19879 GCF_045225735.1 Succinimonas sp.
CAAGGCTTGATGTAAGCAGATTCTCTACTCCGGGAGTAAAGAGCAATGCCGAATTTTGGCTTAAAACCGCCGAAGAGAACAATATGAGCCTGCAGTCTAAAATGGTCTCCAAGGAAATCTACAAGGAAAGAATATCCAGGGCCCAGACCGGACACGAACCTACTCTGGATCTCGTAGGCTCCCTGAGTTCCCAGTATACCAAATACAAGGCCGATTATATGTCATCTCAGTCCGGCACTTTAAATTCCGCAAGAATAGGCGTCCAGTTCAATATGCCTCTGTATTCCGGAGGGGCGGTAACCAGTCAGGTGGAGCAGGCCAAGGCCGACTACATCGCTGCTTCCGAGGATCTGGAAAAAACTCACCGCAGCGTTCAGAACAGCATCTACAGTCAGTACAACAATATCAACGCCGCCATCGGCACTGTCAGAGCCTACCAGCAGGGCGTAATATCTGCGGAAAGCGCGCTCAAGGCCACTGAAGCCGGATATCAGGTAGGCACCCGTACCATTACGGACGTGTTAGATGCCACTAAGAATCTCTACAGCGCCAAGAGCAACTTGGCTAATGCCCGCTACAACTACATCACCAGCTGGGTGAAGCTGAGATATACTTCCGGCCTGCTGTCAGAAGAGGATATAAATCTCATAAACGCAGGTCTGATGCGCTGAGGCATGCGTTGACCGCGCTCCGGCAAATAGTTCAGGAGACGGACAGCGATTACGGGAGAGGATTCCGGCAGGCCACGCAGGGTTTGCCGGATTTTGTTCAGAAATCCGCAGATTGTGAAAAGTTTCCTTTATTTTTCTGCTGATACCGCATCCATATCCCGCTACTTCACAAAATTCACTCAAAAAATTCCCGCAATGGCCGTATAGCCATTAATATATACACAGCTTCTATAGGAGGATAATAGCCATGGGATTGTTTGATAGGCTCAAAGGCGTAATCGGCGGCGGCAGCAGCGAAGAGAAGGGTCTCATTAAGGTTACCGAGGAAGACCACAAGAATGCCATTATCAAGGAACGCTCTGACCTGTGCAAAAAGATTTCCGATATTCCCGAAGACGAAATCGTAAAACGTGACGGCAAAATTGACATCAACTTCAAGGGCTGGCAGATTTGCAATGTTGAAGAGCGCCAGAACAAGGATGATCGCCGGCTGGGCTATCTTAAGCTCTTTAAGACCAAAAACGACAAGTTCGTCTGTCAGCGCATGACCATGATCGACAGCGAGGAAAAGCATTACTACGCCGCAACGGTGGAGGATTTTCCGGCCATCCGAAACTTCTTCGGGGAGGATCGTCTGGCTCTGGCCCTTTATGATATGCTGGATCGGGTTTCCAAGTCTTGGTAATTCAGTCTGACTGCCATAATTCAAAAGCTCCCGCAGGATTACCTGCGGGAGCTTCGTTTTTGCGTCTGCTATTCTGTAACTGCCTTTCTGTTTTCCGGAGCCTCCGTTCTCTGCTTCGGAAGCAAAAGCTCTCCCATTAACGGGAGAGCCTGGAAGAACTCAGGACTTATTCAGTATTTTATCGATGATGGCAGTAGTGGAGCACCCCGGCTTAAAGGGCAGAATCCTGACCTCGCCGCCATTGGCAATAACCTCGGCCCCGCCGGCCACCTCCTCCGGGCGATAATCTCCGCCCTTGACCAGGATATCCGGAAGCACCTCGCTGATAAGCTCCCGGGGGGTATCCTCGCCAAATGGCACCACCCAGTCCACGGACTCCAGCGCTGCCAGCACCTCCATTCTGTTCTGGAGGTTATTTATGGGACGGGAGGGCCCCTTAAGCCGGACTACTGATTCATCGGTGTTCACCGCCACAATAAGACGATCCCCCAGTTTTCTGGCCTCCCGGAGATAAGCCACGTGACCGGCATGCAGGATATCAAAGCAGCCATTGGTCATAACCACCTTTTCGCCATGAGCCCGGGCCAGCCCAGCAAGCTCCAGAAGCCGTTCCTTAGTCACCAGCCCGTCCGGCTGCTCGGAGGGCTCGCAAAGCGCGGTTTTAAGCTCTGCCACACTCACCGTGGAGGTGCCGATCTTGCCTACCACCACTCCGGCAGCCTTATTGGCCAGAGCGCAGGCTTCGGGCAGGGAGGAGCCGGCTGCCAGGCAGGCAGCCACCGTGGCGATCACCGTATCGCCGGCGCCGGTAACGTCGTAAACCTCCTTCGCCGCCGTGGGAATGGTAAGAGGGTCAGCATCCCGGCGGATCAGCGTCATGCCCTTTTCCGATCTGGTGATAAGGAGAGCTCCCAGATCATACTTATTCACCATCTTAAGGCCCTTTTCATAAAGATCCTGCTCGCTTTCGGCATGTCCGGCCACCGCCTCGAACTCCTTGGTATTCGGGGTTATCAGATAGGCGCCGCGGTATCTCTCAAAATCAGTGCCCTTGGGGTCTATTAAAATCTTCGTCCCGGCTCTTTTGGCGATTTCAATCATCTTCCCCACCGACTCAAGAGCGCCCTTGTCGTAATCAGAAAAAATCACCACCTTATGCCGGGAAATTTCATCCCGTACCCGGGAAAGAATCGGGGCCTGATCAGTTCCCTGAAACCCCTTCTCAAAATCCAGCCGCAGAAGCTGCTGCCCCACGCTGAGCACCCGCATCTTGGTGATGGTGGGAAGATTATTGGAGACTACAAACGAAGTCCGCACATGGGAGTGCTCCATGCGGTTTTTCAGAAGCCTGCCGTTCTCATCGTTGCCGACAAAGCCCACCAGAGTGCAGCCCGCCCCCAGAGAAGAAATATTAAGAGCCACATTAGCCGCCCCTCCGGGACGATCCTCTCTGTCCACGATGCGGACTACCGGAACCGGAGCCTCCGGAGAAATCCTGGTGGCCGGCCCCTTCCAGTACCGGTCAACCATAACGTCACCAACAACCAAAACAGAGGCTTTGCTAAAAAGAGGCAGCTTTAACTCACTCATATAAATAACCCGTTATCAAGCTCAATGACTAATTCCGCTCCGGAACCGCTCTTTTGCATTATAGCCGAAAACGTTTTTGTATCTTTTACATCCATAGCACTTTCGCAACTGAAACCGCGCCGGGAGTTTTGAAACTGTCAAAAAACGGCAACTGAGGCAGCAAACACCGGCTTTTACAAAAAGCCACCTCCCTGCGAAACTGAGGTTTCCCGGCATTTTCTGTAACAACCTTGTAATCATCACATAATCATGCCCCTCGGCTTCTGATTTCACGGCAAGTCTCATATAATCCCGTTATAAACTGTAACCTTTGGTGATAACGGCAGTTTTGAATCCGTAAGGTGTTTTAACCGCAAAATGCGCCTCAAAAATCAGCAAAAGGTCTTCTTATCAGGTAACAAAAAAATGGCTAATAACAACTCCAAAACAGTATTTTTAGTATGCTTTATGGCAGCGCTGGCCGGTCTGCTGTTTGGTATAGACATTGGCGTCATTGCCCAGGCCAAGGATTTCATCAAGCAGGATCTTGGTGTCAGCGACAGCGTCATCTCATGGGTGGTGGGCTCCATGATGGGCGGGGCTACCGCAGGCGCCCTGGTATCGGGAAAACTTACCAAAAAGCTCGGCAGAAAAATTTCGCTTATTATCAGCGCCTCATGTTTTGTTCTGGGGGCTCTCGGTTGCGCCCTGGCCTGGAACGGAACGATCCTCATAATTGCCAGAATCATTGTGGGAATCTCCATCGGAATAGCCTCCTTCACTGCTCCGCTCTACCTCTCGGAGGTTGCTCCCAAATCAATCCGCGGCACCATGATCACCATGTATCAGCTGCTTATCACCATCGGCATTCTGACCTCCTTTGTGGTAAACACCCTGATTCGTAATAACACCTTCACCGGAGCCGAAGGGCAAATCGCCGCCAATTTTCTGATAGCGGACATTTCACTGAGCTGGAGAGCCATGCTGGGAATCACCGTGATTCCGTCTCTGATTTTCCTGGCCGGAGTCTTCTTTCTTCCCAAATCTCCCCGCTGGCTGATTTCAGTTGGTAAAACCGAAGAAGCAAAAAACGTCCTTTTGAAGATCCGCTCTTCCGCTGATGAAGCCGCCAGCGAAGCCCAGGAAATAATAAACACCGTATCCGCCCATACCGGAAACAGCGGCTTGGCCATGTTCCGGGAAAAGCCCAATTTCAGAAAAACTGTCTTCCTGGGCATTACTCTGCAGCTTATGCAGCAGATGTGCGGCATCAATATCATTATGTATTTCGGACCAGAACTCATCAAGGCTGCCGGCTATACCTCCGAATTCGCCGCCAATGTCGGCACCATTGCCATCGGTCTTACCAACGTGCTGGCAACCTTCATTGCCATCGCCTATATCGACAAGTGGGGCCGGAAACCGATTCTCATAGCCGGCTATTCCATTATGGCCGCAGCCATGACGGGAGTTGCCGCATTCATGCATTTCAATTACAGCATGGCAGCCATCATTTCGGTGCTGGTGTTCATCATTGCCTTCGCCTTCTCCGCAGGGCCTGTGGTATGGGTTCTCTGTTCCGAGATCCAGCCTCTCAAGGGGAGAGATTTCGGCATTACCTGTTCCACCGGTGCCAACTGGCTCTCCAATATGGCCATAGCCGCCACCTTCCTGCCGCTCCTGTCTCTCCTGGGAGCCGATCTCACCATGCTCCTGTACGCCGCATGTTCAATTCTGGCCATATTCCTTATCATCATGTATGTACCGGAAACCAAAGGCGTGTCTCTGGAACACCTGGAGAATAATCTGATGAACGGGGTTAAACTGCGGGACATTGGCAAATAACCGGCAATTAAGCTGCAGTCATTCCATGCAAAAGGGCTTCCCCCCATCGGAGAAGCCCTTTCCTTATCTCGCTGTCCCGGAAGGGATCAGTGCCGGAGATCCTCGGGGATCGGCAGATCCCTGGCAAGATCCCGGGGCCGCTGTCCCTTCCCCTTCTTAAAGCTCTGCATCTGGTAAACATAGGCCAGCACCTGAGCCACTGCCGCAAAAAGCCCCCGGGGGATCTCCTCGTCAAATTCAGTGGTATAGTAAAGAGAACGGGCCAGAGGAGGCACCGGCACAATCATCACCTGGTGCTCCCGGGCGATCTCCTTGATCTTTTCAGCAACCTCGTCCACGCCCTTGGCTACCAGCACCGGCGCCGTGGTTCCCTCCCGATCGTACTTCAAAGCCACGGCATAGTGCGTAGGATTGGTAACCACCACATCGGCCTCCGGCACCTTCTGCATCATCTTGCGGTTGATGATCTGAAACATCATCTGCCGGAGATGGGCCTTGACCTCGGGATTGCCCTCCTGATTCTTGAATTCCTCCTTTACCTCCTGCTTGGTCATGCGCAGCTCTTCCTTGTGGTGCCAGAGCTGATAGGGAGCATCCAGAAGAGCTATGGGAATCATGGCGCACACAATAAAAAGCATGGTCCAGAACATGAGATTCACGGCCTCCCGCACGGCGTAGGAGATCTCCATGGTGGAAAAATTCAGGATGAGCTCCAGGCGGCCGTGAATCAGGAAAAAGCAGAAGGAGGAGATAAGAAGGATTTTCAGAACCGATTTAACCAGCTCAATGACGCTGTTGGAGCTGAATACTCTTTTAATGCCGTTGGCGGGATTGAGCTTATTGAATTTCGGGGCCATGGCCTCGCTGGAAAAGTTCACCCCGCCCACAATGATGCTGCCAATAAGAGCGCAGACAAAAACCACGGCAAACATGGCAATAATAGGCAGAGCCAGAGAGGAGACGTTTTCCAGGAGAGTTTTTTCCATCACGGTAACGTCAAAAAGATCGGCCTTTTTCAGGACAAAGCAGCGGTGAATGACATCCAGAAGCGCGCGGTACAGCATTCCCGAAATTAACCACAGTCCGGTCACTCCGGATATCAGCACAAAAAAGGTTCCCATCTCCCGGGAACGGGCGATCTGCCCCTTTTTGCGGGATTCCTCAATTCGTCGTTCGGTGGGTTGTTCGGTTTTTTCCTGCCCGTCGGCCTCAGCCATATTGCCTCCTCAGCTAATCGCTGATGTCTGCCAGATTTCCCTTAACCTCCAGCCATTCCCGGCGATCCTGAGCTCTGTCCTTGGAAAGAAGCTTGTCCATAAGCGCCCTGACCTCTTCCAGATTGTCATCGCTGAGAGTCAGCTGCACCAGGCGTCTGGTGGCCGGATCCATGGTGGTTTCCTTCAGCTGATCCTCGTTCATTTCGCCCAGCCCCTTAAACCGGGTCACCTCAATACGCCCTTTTTTCTTTTTCTCCAGCTTGGCCAGCATATTGTCCCTTTCCTGATCATCCAGGGCGTAAAACTTTTCATTGCCGGCATCAATGCGGTACAGGGGCGGCATCGCCACGTAAAGATGCCCCGCCTCCACCGCCTTCCGAAAATGCTTCATAAAGAGAGCGCAGATCAGAGTGCCGATATGAAGTCCGTCGGAATCCGCATCCGCCAGAATGCAGATCTTGTTATACCTGAGTCCGGACAGGTCATCGCTGCCGGGATCCAGTCCCACGGCCACCGAAATGTCCTGAATGGCCTGAGAACCGAAAATATCATCGCTTTCCTTCTCCCAGGTATTCAGAATTTTTCCCCTGAGGGGCAGCACCGCCTGATACTCCCGATCCCTGGCTGAGCTTGCGGATCCCCCGGCGGAATCCCCCTCCACCAGAAAAAGCTCGCTCCGGGAAGGATCTGAAGTAATGCAGTCCTTAAGCTTGCCGGGCAGAGCCGGTCCCGAAACCGCCCGTTTTCTGGTAACGGAGCGGGAGGTCTTCTGCCGCTGCTGCGCCGATTTTATGCACAAATCGCTGATGGCCCGGGCTTCCTCGGTGTTGGCATTAAGCCACAGAGAAAAGCTGTCCCTGACCACATTGCTCACCAGCTGGGCGCAGTCCCGGGAGGTCAGGCGTTCCTTGGTCTGTCCGGAAAACTGCGGCTCCTGAATTTTTACGGACAGCACATAGGAGCAGTGATTCCAGACATCGTCCGGAGTCAGACTGAGCCCCCGGGGCAGGAGATTCTGAATATTGCAGAAGTCCCTGATGGCATCGGTAAAGGCCTGTCTCATGCCATTGACATGAGTGCCCCCCAGCGGAGTGGGAATGAGATTCACATAGGATTCCGAAACCGAGTCATTGCCGTCATCGCACCAGACCGCCGCCCAGGATACCTCGGAATCCGGATTTGTTGCTGCTGATGCATAGGGCGTGCCGGGAACTGTCTCCCGGCCGCGCATTTCATTCGCAAGATAACTGGACAGGTCTCCCTTGAAGGACCACTGCTCCTTTTCCCCGGTGATTTCGTTCTTAAAAACAATGGTGAGACCGGGACAGAGCACGGCCTTGGCCTTGAGCATGGCCTTCAGGGAATGGCAGCTGAAATGAGCGCTGTCAAAATATTTCGGATCGGGCCAGAAGCGAATGAAGGTTCCGGTATTGCGCTGCCCCACAGTGCCCTCGGTGTGCAGATCCTGAGTTTTGTCGCCGTTCTGATACTCAATGGCATAAACAAGGCCGTCCCGCCGCACCTCGGCCCGCAGCCTTTTGGAGAGAGCGTTCACCACGCTCACTCCCACGCCGTGAAGACCGCCGGAAAAGGTATAGTTTTTATTGGAGAATTTGCCGCCGGCATGGAGTCTGCCCAGAATAAGCTCAATGCCCGGGACATTTTCCTGCGTATTGAGATCCACCGGCATGCCCCGTCCGTTATCCGACACTGACAAAGATTCGTCAGCATAAAGGACAACCTCGATTTTGTCGGCATATCCGGCCAGCGCTTCGTCTACGCTGTTATCAATAACCTCCATCCCCAGATGATTCGGTCTTGTGGTATCCGTATACATGCCGGCTCTCCTCTTTACCGGCTCCAGTCCCTCCAGAACCTCAATGGAGTCTCCGTTATAAACATTGTTATCCTGAACCATGCCAACACCAGTGAAATGCAAAAAAATAAAACAAAAATGCCAAAAAGATGCCGATACCCAAAGCACCGGCAACCTTAATGGCATTATATCATCCCGCGGCAAGCGCCATTACGGGGCAGCAGCGGCAAACAGCGGAAAAGCCCGCCTGTTACTCCTTTTTAAGCAGAAAGCTGATAATTTCAGGCAGACAGGCGGCGAATGACGGGAAGCGATGGTTTCCGCCATCCTCGATATGCACCAGCGCGGCATTGCTCAGGTATGCAGCGCTTTCCGCCGCATTCAGAACCTCATCGCCCCGGCAGAGATAAAGCGCCAGCTTTTCCGGCCGCGGCTCCGCCAGTTCTCCCAGCTTCTTAACCGTCTCAATGTATTCCTCTGTAACCTCAAACTTCACCCCGGTGTAAGGATTTACGTGGGGCCCCAGCATAGCCGGCATCAGCTTCCAGGGAAAAACGCAGGGGTTAATGAGAGCGGCCCTGACATTATACTTGCGGGACATGCAGATGGAGTAAAACCCGCCCATGGAGCTCCCGATGAGAGCCACCCGGCGATCCTCGGCGATAAGCCGGCCAATCAGGGCATCCACCGCATCATAGGCTTCCTTGGGGGTATTGGGGAAATTCTCGGTGAAGAAATCCGCCCCGGGACAGTTTTCCTTAAGATATTTTTCGGTAAGGACAGCCTTTTCAGACTTGGCTCCGGACAAAAAACCGTGAATGTATACAACTGTATCCTTGGACATATGCCACCTCAGTAAGAATAAGCGCCGGTCAGAACTTAAGCTCAGTAGCCGCCGACTGTGAAATCAGGAAGAAACTCTCCGCCGGCGAGCCTGTGAACAGTCGTTGAAATGCCGCCGTCCGGGGTAAACTTCAGGTACCGCCACCCCGGCCCCAGAGCATCCAGAGTAAACCTGTCGCACAGCGGCGCAAACTGAATGCTGGTGGAGGGGGACGAAATATAGCGCACGCCGTTTTGAATAAAATCATGCTCCTGGTGCACATGACCGCACAGCACCAGACGCACCCGGGGATAGCGGGAAACCAGACTGATCAGATCATCCCGGTTCTTCAGAACATGAGCATCCAGCCAGAGACACTTCACCTCAAAGGGATTATGGTGCAGGCATACCGCCGTATACAGATCCGGACGCTCCTCAAGACAGCCCTCCAGGTAGGCCAGCTGCTCCGGCAGGATCCAGCCCATGGGGTTGTTGTATACCTGAGTATTCAGAAGCACAAACTGCCACTTCCCGATAATGATGTTCCGGGCGGCGCTGATTCCCAGTCCGGCCATTTCCCGGTACATCAGGGGGCCGTCATCATGATTTCCCGGCAAAAAAAACACCGGCTCGGAAAACGCCCTCATAATATCCCGGAATGCAATGTAGGACTCCAGCGTATAGTCCTGAGAAAGATCTCCGGTGGTAACAATAAAATCGAAGGGAATCCCCTGCTCCTTTACCGCCGCAACCACCGCCAGCAGGCTTTTCCGGGTATCTATTCCGACAAGAGTGCTCCCCGGCTTCCCAAAAAGATGGGTATCCGTAATCTGCAAAACTGAAAAAGCCCCATCCTTGCGATCAGGCTTCAGGGAAACTCTGTCTTGATCAAACTGCTGCATTTTTATAATTATAAAAAATTCTCTGCCTGACTTTGCCCGGTTGACTTTGCCTGGCAGGGCCGTCATACGATTATTTACAGAACAAAACAATTCTGCTGATTTTAATTTATTGCGCCAAAGGCAAGTGCCGTCTATCCCACAAATTCAGGAATTGCCGGCGGCAAAACATGAGAATCGTGACCCGGACACTGTTTTATCCCGGCAAACTCATCCCCTGAAAAGATCGCAAATCTCCTTTTTGTGGAGAGCCAGATACTGAAGGCCCGCAATGGCAATGGAATTGCGTATTCTTCCGGAATCCACCAGCGCCAGAGCATCCTGAAGCGGCACGGAGAGAACGCGGATATCCTCGGATTCGGACATAAGACCATGGCAGCCCTGAGCTCCGGAGGAGTCCACCAGCCCCGCATAAAGATAGATCTTCTCCGTGGAACCCCCGGGAGAGGTAAGAAAATCCAGGGCATGACAGACCTTCATAAGAGAAAGTCCGGTTTCCTCCTGCATTTCCCGGATCACGGTGTTTTCCGGAGTTTCACCGGGATCCACAATGCCCGCCGGAAGCTCCAGCAGCCAGGGAGATTCCGTGTCCCGCGCCGCCCCCAGCCGGAACTGCTCAATGAGCACCACGGCATCCCGTTCAGGATCATAGGGAATGACCGCCGCCGCATCCCCTCTTTCAAAAATTTCCCGGGTGATCACGGTGCTTTCAGAGCCGTCAAATCTGCGGTACCTGGTCTTATAGACATCGATGGCAAAATACCCCTGAAACGCTCTTTTCTTTTCCAGCACCTCAAAATCCTTCTTCTGGAAGGAAGGCTCATACTGCTTTAAATCACTCATAAAGACTCCTTGCGGCTGAGGAAACCCCGGCTGAAAGCCCCGGAGGCTCTTTCAGGCTTTCCTGCGTAAACTCCCGGTGATTATAGCACAGCCGCCTTTATTTTAGCCCCGAAACACCCCTGAAGCCCCTCAGAAAATGCAGATCCGGCTTAAACCGTCCGAAACTGTTATCCATGTATCAAATTTTTATTTCGTTATGTAGTTTCTATTTGCATTAAGCATATTTATATTATATAATAGCATAAAACTTGGAGGTAAATATGAACGCCACTGAACTTAAGCAGCATATGGAGATCATCAGGGAGCTTCTGACTCTTGATCATTTCGAGGGGCTGACTCTGAATACGGAAATTTGCGGGAAAGCCTTTGCTTATGACATCTGGACCGAATTTAAAGAATCGGGCATACCGGCTATCAATGTGAAAGTAACCCGGACTCCCCACAGCGGTTTTACGGAGCAGATTCTGGATCTTGAGCTCACCCCCGACGACTTTCTGACAAGAAAGTTTTTCCCGAAGGATGACAGTGATTCCCGGAGCTGATACGGAACAAAAGCGGCAGAGCCGAGGTGCGCCGTTTTCTCCGGTGTCTGCCGCAATCCTCAGCCTCTCTTAACCTGCATGAATACGGAGAACAGCCATGTCCCCTGAAGAAATTAAAAAGCATCTTGCCGTAATCAACACCCTCATTGCGGAGCCGAACTTTGAAACTGCGTTTCTGGACACCTTTGAAGACGGGCTGGAATACAGCTATCGCGTGGAGTACGACTGCATGGAAGGAAGCATTAAAGCCGGCGTGAATATTCGAAAAGGCAAATCCTCCGAGACGATTATGACCTTGGACATCACCCCGGCTGCAAGCATTAAGAGGCGCTTTGAAAAGCTGCTTTTCCCGGAATAGCCGCTCATTCAGGAACGGCGCCCCGCGGAAATCATATCCCGGTTCTCCCGGGATATGTTAAGATCTTCCCCGAACCTGCGGCCAGTGACAAGTGTTCCCGCAGGAAGCAAAAGCGGTTTCCGTCCGGAGGTCTTGCTCCGGAATTCTCATGTCAATTCAGGACTTTTCTGCTCAAATGAATTCAGTACTGTTAAAAAACGCCACTATTATCAATGAGGGAGCCACCTTCAAGGGGGATCTCCTGATTCAGGACGGCCGCATCGCCCGCATTGCCAGCTCTGTTTCCGGGGATCAGGCCTCCGAAATCATCGAATGCGAAAACAAGATCGTCATTCCCGGCTGCATCGATGATCAGGTTCACTTCCGGGAACCCGGCAGCACCTGGAAGGCCGATATGGCCTCGGAAGCCCGGGCGGCAGTTCTGGGCGGGGTCACCTCCTTCATGGATATGCCCAACAATACCCCTCCGGCCACCACCTCCCGGGATATCGCCGTCAAAAAGGATATCGCCCGAAGATCCTCCGTGGCTAACTTCGGCTTCTATCTGGGCGCCACTCCCGACAATCTGGAGGAAATCAAATCCCTGGATCCCCGGGAAGTCTGCGGCGTCAAGGTGTTCATGGGATCCTCCACCGGCACCCTGCTGGTAGACCGGGAGGACTCCTTGCGCAATATTTTCAGGGCGGCCGAGGTACCGGTGGCCACCCACTGCGAGGACAATGAAATCATCAGCAAAAACACCGCTCTCTTCCGGGAAAAATACGGCGAAGACGGCATGGATGCCTCCATGCATCCCCTGATCCGGAGCCGGGAGGCCTGCCTGAAATCCACCTCTCTGGCGGTAGCGCTGGCCAGGGAAACCGGAGCCCGCCTCCATGTGCTTCATCTCTCCACGGCCGAGGAGCTCAGTCTCTTTGAGCCCTGGGCTCCCCTGCCGGTATCTCAGAGACAGATTACCTGCGAGGTCTGCGTCCATCATCTGTTTTTCAATGACACTTGGTACGGCGCTCTGGGCAACCGTCTGAAATGCAACCCCGCCGTCAAAACCGAAAAGGATCGGCAGGCTCTGGTGACGGCAACCCGCACCGGACTTATAACCTGCATTGCCACGGATCATGCCCCGCACACCGCGGAGGAAAAAAACGCCCCCTACA
This sequence comes from Succinimonas sp., assembly GCF_045225735.1. Taxonomy (NCBI): domain Bacteria; kingdom Pseudomonadati; phylum Pseudomonadota; class Gammaproteobacteria; order Aeromonadales; family Succinivibrionaceae; genus Succinimonas; species Succinimonas sp. The sequence continues at coordinate 12,423 of NZ_JBGVBR010000170.1, forward strand.
GCAAGGCTCCGGGCGGTCTTCCCCTGATACAGTTCGCTCTCCCCGCTCTCCTGGAGCTGGTTAAGCACGGCGAACTCTCTCTCGAAGATGTGGTCGCCGGCTACTGCCACAATCCGGCCATCCGCTTCAATATCTCCAAGCGGGGCTTTATCCGGGAAGGCTACTGGGCGGATCTCGCGGTCATCGATCCTGAAAAGCCTCAAAGAGTTACTCCCAGCGTCATTGCCTCCAAATGCGGCTGGTCGCCGTTTACGGGATTAACCTTTTCAAATTCCATTGTTCATACCTTCGTTAACGGCAATCAGGTGGTGCATAACGGAGTTCTGGAAAACAAGAACTGCTTCGGCACCGCTCTCCGTTTTGACAGGTAGCAGGATGAGACCGGGTTTTCGAGCGGTTTCGGAGATCCGGTTTCCTGAAACCTGCTCCCCTCCTCTGAAAAACCGCTGAAAATCCCCGGTTCAGGATCAGTTTTTTTAATCAATGCAAATTATTTGTATGAGTTCTGTTAACGTTTTGAAATGCAGAAGTGATTTCTGTTAAAATAGGATCGGGGATTAGGGCGAGTGTCAGATCAGAATAACAGATCAGAATGACAGCTTCGCCTTTGATTTTCGGTCTCGTAGGAATTTATTTCATCATGACAGCACCAACAGTTTTAATAGTAGACGATGAACCTGTAGCCTGCAAGGTAGCGACTTCTATTTTTCAGGCCGAAGGCTATGAAACCCTCGTAGCCGGCGACGGTGATCAGATGAATAAGATTCTTCGGCAGAATCAGGTGGATCTCATTCTGCTGGACATCAACCTTCCCGGCAAAAACGGTCTTATTCTGGCCCGGGAGCTCCGGGAGAAAAGAGACATCGCCCTGATTTTTGTCACCGGCCGGGACAATGAAATCGACCGGATTCTGGGACTGGAGATCGGAGCTGACGACTACGTTACCAAGCCCTTCAACCCCCGGGAGCTCACCATTCGCGCCCGGAACCTTATTAATCGCACCAGAAACAAGCAGCCGGCGGCCGCCCAGCCTGCCGAGCAGAATACCTTCGTGCCTACTCCCAATGCCCGCTATGCCTTTTCCGGGTGGAATCTGGACGCTAACAGCCATGAGCTTCTTTCTCCCTCCGGACAGGTAGCCCGGCTCCCTAAAGCCGAGTTCCGCATGCTGCAGTATTTCTGCGAGCATGCCAAGCTTCTGGTTACCAGATCCGATCTGATGCTGTTCATGATGGGACGGGAGCTTAAGGAGCACGACCGCACGGTGGATGTCACCATAAGAAAGCTCAGAAAGCACCTTGAGGAAGGCGAAGCCTTCAACTTTATCGAAACCATTCACGGCGAAGGCTACCGTTTCGGGGTGGATGTGGAATTCTAAAGCAGGGCAAAACGCTTTGGCATGAACAAAACAGAAAATGGAAAAGGCAGGAGCTCCTGCCTTTTTTGCTGCTTTTCCGGAAAAATCCCCGCACTGCCTTGCTTCATATATTAAGGCACGGACGGTTCCGGAACCTTCTCCCTGAGAGATTCTCCTTATTCCGGGAAAGACTTCAGATACTGCCCCAGAGTCGCTTCATCCTGAACCACCAGTTCATTAAAGGCAGCAATCTCCGGGTCAAAGGGGTAATTTTCCCGCTTTTCCAGAAGACTGAGCTCCATCTCCTTGGCCTTGACGGCCAGCCGGGACAGTCCTATGGAGCTGGCCGCTCCCTTGATCTTGTGAAGCTCCCTGCCGGCTTCCTCATACTCCCCCTTTCTGAAGTATGTCCGGCAGCTTGCAATATATTCCGACACCTGCGTTCTGAAAAGCCCCAGGGCGGCGGTAAAAGGCTCCGCTCCCGTAATGCCCACGGTTTCATCAATGTATTTTTTGTTAATATTATCGATATTGTTCATTTTCAGTTACTCTTATTCATCAGTTACTCTTCGCATTTTCACGAAATTCAGTAATGGCTTCTGCCAGCCGGGAGGCCGATAACGGCTTGGAGAGGACTCCGGCAATGCCGTGACCGGCATAAATCTCCGGATCCCGCATGACATTCGCCGTCAGAGCCAGCATGGGCACATCGCTCTTGAAATCTTCCCGGAGATGATCCGCCACATCCAGTCCGGACATATCCGGAAGCTGCATGTCCAGAAGCACCAGATCCGGAGTCTCGCTCTTAAAAAGCTCCAGAGCCTCCGCGCCGGTTTTTGCGGCCCGAACCCGGTTGCCCAGCTTTTCCAGCATGGTCTTGCAGACCAGAATATTAAGATCCACATCCTCCACCAAAAGTATGTTCAGGGATTTCAGCACCTTGCGCGCGTCCGTCCCCGGCTTTGGTTCCGAATCCCGCTTCTGAATCTCGCAGTTAAAGGAAACTGTAAATGTGGTACCCCGGCCCGGCTGGCTGTCCAGCTGAATGGAGCCCCCCAGAGCGCGGGTAAGCTCCCGGGTCACATAAAGGCCTATTCCGGTACCGGTGGACTGTTTGGTGCCCGGCACCTGATAATAAAGCCCGAAGATCTTCTCCTGCTCCTCCGGGGCAATGCCGATGCCGGTATCTGAAATTTCAAAGGATACGGACAATTTGCCGTCGGGATTGGTTTTCTGGGAAACCGCAATGGCAATGCCGCCCTTCTTCGTAAACTTGATGCCGTTGGCAATAAGATTCCAGAGGATCTGTCTCAACCTGGTCTGATCGGAAACCACCCTGTCCGGACTCTCCCCGGTCACCTTAAAACTGAAGCTGAGATTCTTCTGTTCGGTCATGAGCCGGGACAATGTTTCCAGATCCTCCAGAAAGCCTTTCCAGTCAAAGGGCTCCGGAGCCACGCTGAAGGTCTGTCTTTCAAACTTGTTAAGGTCGATAACATCGTTAAATATATTGCCCAGGGTTACCGCGCTGACATTGACGGCCTTGAGATTTCTTTCATCCTCCCCCTTGAAATGCCCGGTTTGCAGCAGGATATCGCTGAGTCCCACAATGCCGTTGAGGGGGGTGCGCAGCTCATGACTCAGGGTGGAAATGAAGTTGCTCTTTTCCCGGGAGGCGCGCTCCAGCACATCCTGTTCATTTTTAAGCTTGGTAATGTCATGGCCGTAAATCATGGTGCCGATAAGCTGCCCCTTGGGGTTAATGGCCGGTCTCTTCCGCACCTGATAAATCACTCCGAAAATGGTGCGCTCATACATGATGTCCTTTTTGGTTTTAATAACCTCATCATCTCCGAAGCAGAAGCATTCATTAAGTTCCGGATCCCGGGAAAACAGACTCTCGAGCTCCGCGCGGTTTTCCACATGGAGGAGATGCAGAAGATTATCGCTGCAGCCCTTGATTTCTCCGTTAAAGCTCCGATACAGAATAATGTCCGGCGTGAGATCGAAGATGGCCGAAAAGAACACCATCTGCTCGTCTAAGAGACTCTGGGCCTCCTGCCTCAGGGAGATTTCGTTGTAGAAGGAGCCCTGCAGCTTCTCATGCTCCCGGAAAAGCGTGTTGTTCTTTTCCCGCTGATTAATCATGGCGATATAGGTCTTGGTGAGGGAGGTCTTGAGCTGGGTTTCCTGCTTCTGCAGATCCTCTACCTGACTGCGGGCCTGTTCCACCTCGGAAAAGTACTTATTGAGAAGCAGCGCCAGAAGCGGCGTGATGATAGCCCCGTAGAACAGAGGCTTCGCCACATCCTCAAACTGCAGATTGTTTTCCATGAACAGGGTCACCAGACAGTTGATAACTGTGATAACAAAGGTAACCGTAAAGCCGAACAGCATGGTAATGTAAGTCAGCGAGCGCTGATAAAGATCCGTTTTCAGCCTTTTTCCGTTCAGTTTTTTGCGACCGCTCATTCCCTGTCCGCCCGCCGTTATGCCTTCATCTTATCAAGTGCCTGAAACAGTCTCCGGGACTCCGCCGGAACCGCAGCGGCAAAATTAATTCCTGCCCGAGCAGTACTCATCATAGCCCTCAAAAAGATCCGGTTCGTTTTTGCGGAGCAGAGCCAGCATGGCCCGGGTAATCAGGGTCACCCCGCCCTCGGAACGATAGAACCGATTGCCGTCCAGCTCGGCGTTTTCTCCCACCACCAGATTCCGGGGCAGCTCGCAGTGCCGATCCAAAATCACCCTGGTCAGCCGGCAGCCCCGGTGGATAATGCAGTCCGGGAAAGCCACCACCTCGTTAATGAAACAGAAGGAATGTACCCGCACATTGTAAAAAAGCACCGAGGACCAGATGGAGGAGCCGCTTAAAATCACCCCGGCGGAAATCACGGAATTTCTCACAATGGAGGAGGCTCCGTTTAGATCCTGCACATACTTGGCGGAAGGCAGATGCACCTGAGATGTCCAAATAGGCCATTCCTGATCATAAATATCGAGATCCGGAGTCACCGAGGCCAGGTCCATATTGGCGGCCCAGAAGGAATCCACGGTTCCCACATCCCGCCAGTAAATCTGCTTTTTGGCGCGGTTGGTAACGCAGGACTTGGCAAAATCATGAGCATGAGCCAGTCCTCTTTTAACCATGCGGGGAATAATGTCCCGGCCGAAATCATGCTGGGAATCATCCATCTGCTCGTCTTCGTCCAGCATCTCGTAGAGCGCCTTGGCATCGAAGACATAAATCCCCATGGAAATAAGAGTCATGTCGGGATTGTCCGGCATGCCCCCGGGATTCCGGGGCTTTTCCTGAAAGGAAATAATAGTGCCGTTCTTGTCGATTTCCATGACGCCGTAGGCGCTGGCCTCCGTCCGGGGCACCTGAATGCAGGCTACCGTCAGGGGCTTGCCGCTGGAAATATGATCCAGAAGCAGCTTGGCATAATCCATCTTGTAGATATGATCCCCGGCCAGAATCAGAATATACTTCTGCTGATGATCCCTGATAATGTCCAGATTCTGATAAACGGCATCGGCGGTGCCCCGGTACCAGTGCACCTCGTCCATGCGCTGCTGCGCCGGCAGCAAATCCAGATACTCGTTGAACTGATTCCTGAGAAACGACCAGCCGATCTGGAGATGCCTTAAAAGGCTGTGGGACTTGTACTGCGTCACTACTCCGATACGGCGGATACCGGAGTTTATGCAGTTGGAAAGCACAAAGTCAATAATGCGGTATTTTCCCCCGAAATAAACCGCCGGCTTTGTTCTGGTGTTGGTAAGCTGATGGAGTCTGCTGCCGCGGCCCCCGGCAAGTATCAGGGCCATTGTGCCGTTTGTAGCCTCACGAGCTCTCAAAACATCTTTATCCATAGAATCCCGCCCTCTGCTTTCTTATAAATCCTGCGGGGATCACCCCTTATAAAGATTATCACTTAACCCGCATTTTCACCTTGCATGAAGTATTCAAAGTGCGAAGTGACCAAGGAAACAGGAAAAAAGAGCCGGAACAGAGGCAGGACATTAGCCCGGAAACAGACGGCCAGGGCTGCAGAAAAAGAGCAGCAAAAATAACAGCGGGGCACTCAGGCGCAGCGAACCCGGCTGCCCTGCCCGCCCTCCCGGGCCAGAATGGCGGTAATGGCGTTTATCACCGGCCAGCGCTTGGCGGCCCAGTCCGGAGCCACCAGCATGCCGCTCAAAGCAGAAGCGCCCACTCGCTCGTAAAGCACGTTTTCCGGAGTGTGCTGGATCATGAGAGCGGCAATCCGGGCATACTCCTCCAAAGACAGCACCGCAATTTCTCCCCGCCGGTATTCCCGCTCCATCTGACTGCCCCTGACTATGTGAAGCTGATGCAGCTTCAGGGCGTCGGCTCCGGTGTCCAAAACCCTGCCGAGAGTAGTCAGGCTGTGCATCAGGCCTTCTCCCGGAAGACCGACAATGATATGGGCGCACACCCGGATCCCCCGCTCCCGGGCCCGGACTGCCGTTCTGACATAATCGGCAAAGGTATGCCGGCGGTTGATTCTTTCCAGAGTTTCGTCAAAGGAGCTCTGGAGTCCCAGCTCCAGCCAGACCTCAAAGCCCTGTTTACCGTAATCCTCCAGAAGTCCCAGAATCTCATCGGAAACGCAGTCCGGGCGGGTTCCCACGCAAAGTCCGATAACCTCGGGAGAAGCCAAAGCCTCGTCATAGCATTTTTTTAAAACCGCAAACTCCGCATAGGTGCTGGTATACGCCTGAAAATAGGCCAGAAAAAGCCGGGCCCGGGGGTTTCGATTTTCCAGAAGCTGTTCTCTGAGAGATTTCCGGGCGGGAGAGCCGGCAAAGGAGGCTACGCTGCAAAAGGTGCAGCCGCCCCGGCCCAGAGTGCCGTCCCGGTTGGGACAGGTAAAATTACCCGAAAGAGAGATTTTATAAACGTTTTCGCCATACTTTTCCCGGAGACTGTCTCCGAAGGTATGCACAAAACGGTTCAGGGAAAGGCTGTCAGCGGACTTCACGGAAGCCTCCGCGCCGGAGATCCGCGGTTCCGGAAAATAAAAAAACAGCGTAAAGGAAAAACAGGGAAAAAAGCGGCAAACGCATGCTGTCTGAAATAATCGGGAGCGTGTCCTCAGGCATGGACTGTAACCGAGGCTTTACAGCACCCGGATCTTTTCCCAGTAAGGAGACTTCTCGGACGGCCGGCAATATTTCACGAGTTCTCCCTCCTGAGTGAAAAGAGCCCGGCAGCGCTGTCCCAGCGCATTTACATATTCCTCGGACAGCGAACAGCTTTTCTGGTTTACGCAGTCCAGTTCGGTTATGGAATTTTGCTTGTCAGCCACTGCCGCATAATCATCCTCAGGAGGAGCGGGAACCCTTGAGGTCGAGCTGCAGCCGCAGACTGTCAGTAAAAAAAGACCGGCAAAAAAAGACTTCTTCATCTTAAAATTCCAGATTGTCAATTGCTTCATTTTCCCTTGCCAGCATTTATCAAATCCCGCGTTATCAAATCCCGCGCTCTGTCAAAATGCAGGACAGCCCCGGCATTATACCATGTACCTGCCATAGCCGTACCCTCACGCCGTGATTTTGCCTTCCCGGGAGAACGGGCGGAATCAAAGCGCCGCAATATGATAAAATTGCAGCCGTTCTGCCGCAAGATCGTCCCGGAATAACCGGGCCTGGCAGCGCGGCATAAGCTCACAGGGATATCGCCTCACAGGGAATCCTTAACTTTTGCAAAATAATCTCAGGGGATGCTATGAAATACGGAATTATCGGCGCCATGCAGGAAGAAGTGAACGACCTCCGGACAAAAATCGCCGTTTCTGCCACCAAAAGCTTTGGCCGCCATGAATACATTTCAGGAACCCTGGCAGGCCGGGATCTGGTTCTTACCTGTTCGGGCATCGGCAAGGTTTCCGCCGGATCCGCCGCCGCTGTGCTGTTCAGCTTCTTTAACTGCGACATCGTCATTAATTTCGGCGTGGGAGGAGGGCTTCATCCCGCTCTGAAAACTCTGGATATGGTAATCTCCTCCGGCGCCGCCCAGCACGACTTTGATCTCACCGTATTCAGCTACAAGCCGGGACAGGTTCCGGGCTTT
>NZ_JBGVBR010000171.1:0-3151 GCF_045225735.1 Succinimonas sp.
TACCTGACTGACGAGTTCCAGAACCGAGTCCGGGAAATGGGCATGACGCAGTCCATGTCCAAACGGGGCAACTGCTGGGACAACAGCCCGCAGGAGAGCTTCTTCGGCCACTTCAAGGACGAGGTTGCCTATGAGGACTGCGTTGAGTTCGAGGATCTTAAAAAGCTTATAGAAAGCTACTCGGAATACTACAATAACGCCCGCTGTCAGTGGACCCGCAACCGGATGACCCCGGCGGAGTATGAGAAGTACTTGCTCGGCATGGCAGATGAGGAGTTCTCCGGGTATCTGGAGAAAGAGGAGAAAAAATACCGGCAGATGCAGGAGGTCGCCGCCGCCAAAGCAAAGCTGAGAGCTAAAGCTCTGGGACCGGAATGACCGCCGGCATTTGCCGGTACGGCGATGCCGAAAAAACTAAAAACAGGTTTGATTATGACTGAAAAAGAAAAAAAAGCAATAGAAGAAATCACAAATGAACTGATGAGCAAGGGACTTATCAGGAATGTAAAGTCAAACGGCGACATTGTTTACACCGAGTTCTTTTACCGGGAGATGCTTCGGATTATGGACGCCGGCAAATCATCAGTTGAAGCCTACCGGGAACTGGGATTCGACCCGGATCTGTTCGGCGTCAACCGCGCCATGCAGGCCGGCAAAAACGCCCGCTGTCACGCTCAGTACCGGTTCGCGCCCCGCAACGGCTCTGTTCCGCTGAATCAGGTTCCGGGGCTTGCCTCCATGACGTGGGAAGAGCGGCTTAACTACCTCCTCAGCAGGGTTATATACCTGGAAGCCCTCATAGAAGAAATTAAAAAAAAAGATGTGCTGTGCGGCGGTGAAGCGCTCCGGATGCTGCTGAAGTTTAACCCGGATCTAAAGCTTGTCATGAGCATGGCCGAAAGCTGCATGGAAAACTTCAAAAGACCTGAGGCTCCGGCGGAATACGGCCTTGACAGGCCTCTGAAGCAGACTGACATTCTGACCATCTTCAACATCCGGAAAAACAGCTGGCAAAACTCCGGTAAGAGGCGGCAGCATCAGGAGGAAAAGCTGAGGAAAGATGCCGAAGAACGCGAGATGATCGAACTGAAAATCATAGAGATTATTCAGCGGTTCGGATACATTCCCGGAAAAAGGGTGATAGCCGGAGCTCTGCTCGCCTGGCACGGCATCTCTATAGGGCTGAAGCGGGTAAAGAAAATCATGAACGGAATGCAGCTTGTGACCAGCATCCCGAATCGCAATCCGTACAAGTTCGAAGCTGTTCATGACCACCCGCAGACCGCTCCCGGGAATCTGGTAAACCAGGACTTCTTCAGAGCTCCGCGGCGGGTGATCCTGACCGATATCACATACCTGTACTACCAGACAGCAGCGGGAAACAGGGAAGTCTTTTACCTCTGCGTATTCAAGGATGCCTACACTTCGGAAATACTGGGACACGCCACCTCGGAACGCATGGATACCGGTCTTATCCATGAGGCCTACGGCATGATGATGAAGGAACACGGCGATGAAATAAAGGAAGCGCAGAAGAAAGGCCAGGAGGTTTTTTTGCACAGCGACCAGGGAAGCCAGTACCTGTCTGTGTCATTCCAAAAGCTGCTGTCCGATAACAAGTTTCTTCAGTCCTGTTCGCGGCGGGGCAATTCCCAGGACAATGCTCCGTGCGAAAGTTTCTTCCAGAAGCTGAAATACATCATCAAAAATCCGATGTTCCTGTGCGTCTCCTATGAAAAGTGCTCGGAGGTGGTCAGCGGGTACATACGCAACTATAACAGCGTGTATATTCAGACCAGTCTGGGCGGGCTCTCTCCGGCTGATTTTTACAAATACGCGGTCACCGGAATATATCCGTTCAGCGAATACTTCGGAGTGACACCGGACATTACAGAAACAGAAGAAATCCGGAGAAGACAGCTTCAGCAAAGACTTGAGATGCAGGCGAAAAGAGCCGATAAGGCCAGAAAGGAGCGCAAAACCGAGAAGGATCGCTACGGCGGCAGCGGAGGCGGCGTTGCCTCTGACGCCGCAATGGATCCCGAAGAGCGGGTCAGGCATGATATTGCTTTGCTGGAGCGGTATCTGAAATGGGAGCAGACCATTGTCGACGGATGCCCGCAGATCATCGGCTTTCTGGAGAAAAACAGCCAGATTGCAGCGGATGAGGTTACTTTATACAGCGGCGTGCTTCAGGAGGCTCTTCAGGCTCAGAATTGCATGAAGCATTTGACTGATTGGGAGCTGGAACATCTGAGCCTGCCCGGCAGCTGGAAGGGAGTGCCCTGGCTGGGATATGCCGACAAAATGCGGGGACTGTTCGATTCAAAGCCTCTTCACATCTTCAGGAAGGAGCTCAAAACAAAGCTGAACAAGGTAAACTTCGCCATAAGATCTTACAGGAAGCCAAGGATGCAGCACTGTCCGGCAGGACTGGTAATCCTTAACGTTGCGGCGCAGTGAGAGGCCTGAGATGACACCGAACCTGAACCAGTCCTCATGGCCAAAACGTTACCATAACGTCATGCCGTCCCCCGCATGACAGGCAGTTCCGGCCTCTTCTTCCGGATGGCGGGCCTTGCGCGGGATGAGAACTTCATACTTACTGACTTCGCATAAGCGAGGGTCGGAGATTCCTGAGGAATGCATCCTGCGCCGGATTCAGTCATTCAGGCAGGAAGGGGTCAAAACTGCAATCCGGTCTTATACGATAACAGCCTGTCGTGTCAGCATTCGCTGATGCGAGGCATCCCGGCGCCCGCAGGACAGAGGCCTTTGACAGAAACGCGCAATTCCGGAGAACCGGCATGACATCTCTTCCGCCAGGCCGCGGGAGGCATTGCGCGCAGCCATCCGGCACAATCAATACTGGCAGGAACAGATGTTAAAGTTCCGAAGGATAATAATTAAGAAGGGAAGACGCCTGCGGCGCTTCCTGTTTAATGATTAAAGGGGCTCCGCCCCTTTACCCCTGAAACTGCCTCGTATTTCAAAATTTGAAGCGTATAGCAGTCTCCTGAGGCCTGAACGAGGGGGTTATACGTCAGATTGACGAATACGCTTCAGAAACGGGCAAAATCGCCGCCCCGGGGGACTGCTCATTTTAGTTCGCGCTTTGCCTGGGGGTGGGGGGTCGGCCCCCCCCCCCCCC
>NZ_JBGVBR010000172.1:0-2187 GCF_045225735.1 Succinimonas sp.
GAGGACAGCCAGCGCCTTTTTGATCGGGATGCGGATCTCGTATTGACAGAGATGTCTGTTTCGGGGGCGCAGAAAAAAATAATAAAAACAAATCAGCGCTATTCTTACAGTATTTTTCAGTCATGAAGCACAAGGAGCCAAATATGCAGAAGACAGCCGTTTCTCTGATTCTTGCCGCAGGTATGATATGCATAGCTGCAGCCATTCTTCCGGGCTGCGCCGTAAATGCTGTTTCCGTTGCGGAGGAACAAAATGTCATACAGAATGCGGATTTCAGTTACAGAGAATATCCGCTGGAACGAAACGGCATTCCTCTGCATTTAGATTGCGTAACGAAGAACGGCGCCAATCCTGAGAAGAATATTATCCTTATTCACGGAGTAACCTATTCTTCTCATGAATTCGATATTAATTACGAAGATTACAGTCTTGTGCGTTTTCTGGCCCGGGAAGGATATGCCGTATGGCGTCTTGATATAGCGGGTTTTGGTCAGTCGGGAGAGGTGACTGACGGTTTTATGCCGGATTCGGATTATGCGGCTCAGGATATTAACGCCGCCGTGGAGAAAATTGCGGAAATTACCGGACAGAACAGGATAGATGTTCTCGGCTGGAGCTGGGGAACTGTCACGGTGAGCAGATTTGCCTCCCGGCACGGAGAACACATCGGCAAAATAATTCTGTATGCTCCGATACTGAGCGGAGTAGGGCAGTATGATGTAAAGGAACCGTTTCATCATAATACCTGGGAGCACGCGACAGATGACTTTCAGAAAACAGGAGACGGATCTTTTGATCTGAATGTTACGGATCCTGTCGTTATTGAACTGTTTGGTTCCAAAAGCTGGCATTATGACAGAGAATCAAGTCCTAACGGCGGACGCAGAGATATCTGCGTTCCAAAGGATAAAAGACTTATTGATTTTTCCGGAATAGAGGCTCCGGTGCTGGTCATCTACGGCGGCAAGGATCCTTATCTGAATTATGAGCTGCTGGGCAGAATTTCCGGTGAGCTTCCCCCAGGCTCCGAACTCCGGATGATAGACGGCGCGTCTCACGTAGCTTATGTTGAAAAACCCTATTACCGGAAGTTTCAGCGCCTGCTTATTGAGTTTCTGAGAAGGTAATCCGGCATGGTATTGCCGTTTCATGCCGGAAGGTGTTTCTGCATGCTTCCGGCTTATTCTCCCGGCTTGTTTTCGCGCCGGAACGGAAAAGGAGTTGCGCGCCGGAAAGCCCCCTGACATCAGGCTGCGGAAAATTCCATGCTGACAGACAAGCCCGCGCCCTTTTTGATCGGTTGCTCAGGATGCTGATCCCGCAGTGACAGAGATGCCTGTTTCGGCATCTCAGAAAAAAGAAGCAGGAAATCGAATCAGGGAAACTTCTCAGCAGGGAGGAGCCGGGAAACCTGAGGAGGATCTAGCGGAACCGGCTCATGCACTCGTCAAACTGCTTAGCCACGAAGTTCCAGTCAATGTGATCCATAAAGCCCGTGACGTAGTCCTTGCGGCGGTTCTGGTAGTCCAGATAGTAGGCATGCTCCCAGACGTCGATGCAGAGCAGGGGACAGAGACCGTCGCTCAGCGGATTCCCGGCATTGGTGGTGTTTTTGATCTCCATCTTCTTGGTGACGGGATCCATGGCCAGCCAGGTCCAGCCGGCCCCGAAATTGCCGATGGCGGATTCCCGGAAGGATTTCAGGAAGGCGTCGACGGATCCGAACTGCCGGGCCAGCTCCTCCGAAAGCCGGGAGGGGATCAGGGGCGGCTCGGCAATGAGACAGTTAAAGTAAAACTCGTGATTGAAGGCCTGCGCCGCATTGTTGTAGATCGGTCCCACGGAGGTACTGACAATGTCCCGGAGATTCTTGTCCTGATAGGAGGTCTGGTTGATCAGGGCATTGGCGGTATTGACGTAGGTCAGAAAATGCCGGTTGTAATGAAAATCCATGGTTCTTTCGGAGATAAAGGGCTCCAGAGCCGAAAGAGAGTACTTGAGTTTTGGAAAGGGAATGGCCATAAAAAACTCCTGCATCCGGCAAAGCCGGTTATTTTTAAAATAATGTGCAGCCCTGCTTTTATGCTCATCGAAATCTCCGCGGCATCGGCGCGGCCTCAGGAGATATCAGATGCGCCGGGTTTCGGCGCAGCGGTTCCGCGCGCCGGCATGGTGTTCAGTTGTTGT
>NZ_JBGVBR010000173.1:0-3888 GCF_045225735.1 Succinimonas sp.
GGATTACGGCTCCGGGTTTAACATTCCTGATGACGACGATGATGACGATGGCGATGATGACGATGATGACGATGATATTCCTGAGGGCTTAACGCTGGAGCCTATGGATATCGCCACCTCCGCCTTCTACCAGGAATCCCTGAAGGAGGATCCGGACAAGAAGTACCGGCTGAACGTGAGAAGTCCCTGCCAGATTGACGTGGACGAACTTAACAAGAATATGCATCTTACCGTTTACGGCCGCAGGAAATAAGATTAATCCCCGGCCGGAAAGGTCTGCGTAAGGGCCGCTGTAAAGCATCATGTCAGGAGAACTCAGGTTTTTCTGGCATGTTTTTTTTGCCGGCAAATGGGAAGGGGAACCGGCATTGCGCGGAAAGGAACAGCAGGCTTCAAAATGCCGGGGCAGGAAAGCGCCGCTGCGCGGCAAATGGATTCCCGGACAAAAAAGGGCGGCCCTCATGTCCCTTTAACCTGAGAAAACTAATACCCCGGAACTCGGTGTTATTTGGCCGGTTCAGCTGGCAGCGCCAGCTCCTCCAGGGTTTTCCAGAGCTGAGCCTCATCCACCGGCTTTGACAAGTGGGCATTAAGTCCGGCCTGAAGACTGCGCTGCACATCCTCGTCGAAGGCATTGGCAGTCAGGGCGATAATAGGGATCCGGGCCGCATCAGGATGATCCTTCATGCTGCGAATAACCTGAGTCGCCTCAAGGCCGTCCATTTCAGGCATTCTCATGTCCATGAGAATGGCCTGGTAGTAGCCGGCAGGGCGGGAGGCAAACAGCTCAGCCGCCTCCCGGCCGTTAACCGCCAGATCGGAGTTAACCCCTCGCATGCTGAGAATCATCTGGACAATTTCCGCATTCACCGTCATATCCTCAGCCAGGAGCACCCTGATGCCGGAGAGATCCCGCTGCGGAGCAGCAGTCCGTTCCTTCCTGATTTCCCGGTATTTACTGAGAACATCTCCGGGAGACAGCGGGAAAGGCATGAATCCATCGGCGCCTGATTTCGGATCTAAACCGGCCGGGGGCTCCTTTCCGGTCAGGAAAATCACTGCCTCATGCCCCAGAAGAGTCCGGAGCTCCCTGAGGGCGTTTTTCGGAGGAAGATCCGGAATATCCGCGGAAAGGAGCATAAGATCCCAGGACTTTTTCCGGGATCTTACGAGATTGATGGCTTTGAGAGCATCCTGCCATGACAATACCGTATCCGCATGAATGCCTATGCCGAGAAGCCCCATGCCCATCTCCCGAGTAAAGCCAGCATCTGCGGCTATCAAAACGGCAGGAAGCTTTTCAGCTGACTCCGGGGCTGCCGGCAGCGGGGAAACGGGGGTCTCCTCCAGGGTAATGGTTACCGTAAATACCGAGCCTTCCTTCTTGCGGCTCTCCACCTCTATGGAACCGTTCATAAGCTCCACAATGCTGCGGGTTATGGACATGCCCAGACCGGTGCTGCTATATTCGTTTTTAATGCCGGTATCTTCCTGACTGAAGGGCTCAAAAATCCGGGGCAGAAACTCCTTGCTCATGCCAATGCCCGTGTCGGCAATCACAAAACGGAAGGTGGCTTTATGCTCAAAGGAGGCAGTTTCTTCTACTGTCAGGGTTACCCGGCCTCCGGTATAGGTAAACTTGACGGCATTCCCCAGAATATTGAGCAGCACCTGCCGGAGCCGTACCGCATCCCCCCGGTAGGACTGTTTCAGAAGGACTTTCTCGTTGCACTCCCAGCGGAGTCCCTTTTCCCGGCACTGTCCGCCGATAATGTCGCTTACCTGATCCAGGAGATCCCTGAGGGAAAAGTCTTCGCAGCGCAGGGTCATCTTGCCGGACTCGATGCTGGACATGTCCAGAACTTCATTAATGATTTCCTGCAGATGATCGGCGGAGAGTCGGGTCTTCCGGAGGCACTCCTTTACGTTTTCAGAGAGTCCCGGATCCCGCTCCATCATGCGGTTAAGACCGATAATCACGTTCATGGGCGTGCGGATCTCGTGGCTCATATTTGACAGGAACGCCGTCTTGGCCAGATTGGCCACCTCGGCGTTTTTCAGGGCCTCCGCCAGAGCCCGGCGCTGAGCCATGTCCTTCCTGGTTTCCGCATCCGCGTCCGCGAGGCCGATGCTGACCTTGCCGGGACTGCCGGGCACCGGAGCAATGCGGGCCATTTCGTAAACCTCATGCCCATCCCTGGTGATGAGATAACGGAAGGAAATAAGCTTCTGGGATTGCAAAGACTCCCGGATGCTCTCAGCGGACATGAATTCCACAAAAGTCTTCCGGTAGTTCTCCATAACGTCGGCGGAATAGCGTCTTATGGTTTCATCAAAAACAAAGGAATCTCCGGGCTCAAGATGGGAAACTCCGTTTGCCTGACAGCAGATGCCGGAATTGCTGTCGAGATCCACCAGAAACACCCCGCGATAATCAGCGGAGAGGACGTAGATCATGCTGCTCACCCGGTTATGGATATCCAGGCGGTAGTTGCGGAGATTTTCGCTGATGGCATGGATCTGCCGGCCCATGGCCTGCACATCGTCGGAAGGTTCCCCCTTCTTCAGAATCATGGGGACTTCATCGCCTTTTACTTCCCTGGTCAGGGCGTTGAGTTCGCCGGCGATTTCGTGAATTTCAGCGGTAACCGCTTCCAGCTGCCGTCTCAGGCGGGAGGTGGCCCACACCACCATGAGAATGCCGATTATTACGGAAAACACTGTGGTGATCAGGATCAGCATCTTCTGCGCTGCGATCCAGCCCTCGTACCAGTCGGCGGAAAAGTCCACCGCCACAATGCCGGCTACCGTGCCCCGGGAGGTGAATACCGGGGTGTAGGAGCTGTAGAAGCGGCCCCATTCGTCCTCATAGGGAGTTTCGTCCACCGCAGAGACGCCGCCGGCTGCTTTTTCCAGAGCCGCCGTAGTGACCACCGGCTGCCCGAACTCCCCCGGATCTGCCACGGTGGGATCCACGGTAAAGGTAAAGCGATCCTTGCCGGGTCTGTGGGTGTCTCGAATGCAGTAGATATAGCGAAGTTCGATGTTTTCCTGAAAATACGCCAGAGTATCATTGATTTTGCGGTATCCCGGAGTATCCCGATCCTCTTTCCGGATATTTTCCAGGACATCGCCGTCCAGCATGGCCGCTGCCGTTTTGGAGATATCCAGCATGCGATTGGATATGAGGGTCTCCATCGCCGCGCGGGAGTTGGTGAAAAGCACCGCTCCCAATACAATGCTGACCGTGATCAGCGTAGCCGAACTGCCGATAATCAGCTTGGTAACAAGGCCGTTTTTCCTGTTATACATTGAAACATCACCTCCGGATCCCGAGAATTATAACACTCACTCCGTAAGCAACGACGTCTGCATGGGCAAAAAGGAGATCCGGGCTGAAATATAAACGATTATTTCTTAGTCCCTCCCCAAAATGCCGCTGCAATGAAAACGTTTTCCGAATACAGCGAAAAACCGGGCACTCTGTCATGGACCGTCACCGGAGATAATACAGCATGAACCGCGCCGCTTATATCATTGCCTTTGTGGGAGAACGTCAGGAACACAATGACGGCCGGATCGCTCCTGATACCCCGGCGGAACAAATCTACACGGTAAACGGGCATGAAAGCGAACGCTACAAGGTGCTGGAAACCGGCGACGCACCTATGCAGTACCTGATGGATAAAGCAGGCCGGGAAGCGGAAAGGATCTTTGTTATCGCCATAGCAAGCAATCGGGTATATCAGAAAAACGGCGCCGGCGGCTCAAAGTACGATGTATTCCGGGGTAACCTTGATAACTTTGCCAAAGCTCTCGGAATTACGGACAAATACCGCCGGGATTCTCTCTTTCCGGTATTCTATGACTTTAATGAAGGTACCGGCG
>NZ_JBGVBR010000174.1:0-3412 GCF_045225735.1 Succinimonas sp.
TTTTGATCACCTGTCTGCTCCCTCCGCTGGTTGCGCTGTGCTTTTTCAAGAGAGACGGTTCCTCCTGAAGCGGGGATGCGGGATTCCCGCTGTTCGGCAGCAGTTTTTCCGGTTTGATAATGCCTTAATATTTCAAGGACATACATATGCACACATTGTTAAGAAACACTCTCGCGGCCTCTGTGATTGCCGCCTCCCTCTTTACCTTCGGCTGCAACTCCGCCGCTAATCTGGACGGAAACGAAAATCCCGCAGTCGTAACCGCGTCCGCCGCATCCGCAAAGATGTCCTACTGGACGGAAAACTCTCAGGCGGCAGCGGATATCACCGATTATGTTAAAAGCGTAACCGACAAAAACTCCCCGGATTTCATCCCGGAAGAGGATCGCATCGCCGTATTTGACCTGGACGGCACTCTGGTGGGAGAAACCTACCCCTCATACTTTGACTGGGTGATGTTCACCCATCGGGTGCTCCATGACCCCGGCTACAAGGCCACCCCGGAAATGAAGAAATTTGCCCGGGAGCTGGAGGAAGGCTGGAAAACCGGCAAACTCCCCAAGGGTGCGGAAAAGACTCATGCCGCACTCTCCACAGAAACCTTCAAGGATCTGACCATAGAGGAGCTTAAGGACTATGCCCGGAAATTCAAGGAGACACCGGCTGCGGGATTTAACAATCTCAAAAAAGGCGACGCCTTCTTCCTGCCCATGGTATCGCTGGTGAAATATCTTCAGGCCAACGGTTTTGCCGTGTTTATCGTGAGCGGCACCGAACGCAATATCGTCCGGGTGATTATCGAGGGCGTTCTTGATGTTCCGCCGCACATGGTGCTGGGAACCGACGGCTATCTCGTGGCCAGCCACCAGAACGGCAAGGACGGACTTGACTATGTATACCAGCCGGACGACAAGCTTATTTATAACGGCAAGCTGATCACCAAAAACGTCAAGATGAACAAGGTGCCCATCATTGCCCGGGAAATCGGCAAGGTACCGGTGCTGGCCTTCGGAAACAGCTCCGGAGACCTCTCCATGGCTCAGTACATTACCAACAACACAAAATACAAGAGCCGGGCCTACATCCTGCTGGGCAATGACGCCGTCCGGGAGCACGGGAGCGAGGATAAGGTCGTTTCCCTGAAGAAATATTGCGACGAGCACGGCTTCCATACCATTTCCATGAAGGATGACTTTGCCACCGTCTACGGCGACAACATAACTCTGGCAAAATAATCCCCGGGACATCTCTGCAAAACCGGTCTCAGGCGAGGCCGGTTTTTTTTTGCGCCCCCTTTAAGGCATCTCCCTGAAAGACCGCCTTTTCAACAAAAATCCCCCGATGCGGCAGCAAGCCTCCGGGGTTTTCCGGTCAGAAAAGTTCTGAACCCCTTGTTTCTCCCTCTTAACCTCTATCCAAAAGGCCGGAAACGGTCAAAACGCTGATCCGGCAGACGCTTCCGCAGGTGTTACGGAGATCCGGTGTTTCCAAACACAACGAAGCATTTTCCTGCGTGACGTAACATTACTATTAAATTTGTATTGCGTTTTTATTTTGCTGGTATATTATAGATACACAACCTCAGGAGAGGAAATTCACTTAACTTTCACTCCTTTTCGGAGTCATCAGGAGATTTTTATGAAAAACTACTATTTTGACTGGTATGACGGCTTTGGGAGCTCTCTCTTCGCGGAAAACAAGGCCTCTGAAGAGGAGTATGAGCTGCGGGAGAACGGAGAAACCACTGGCAACGCTGACGGCGCCGCAGATGAGGAACGGCCCTTCATCGCTCCGATTCTTGGAAAACCCCTGGAGCATGCCGTGCAGGAATACCGGAAGGAGCTTATGAAGTTTCAGGACTGGGGCGGCCCCAAACAGCAGGAGTTTTTCCGGAGCTATGATCTTGATAACGAGATCGCCATTCTCCTCGGAACCTGCACCCCGCGGATTGCGAAGCTCCTGCTGGACTGCCTCGCCTACGTAATGAGCTGGATGGATCCCAGCGGCGCCTTCGCCTATCCCGTATTTCTTTCGGACTGTCAGGCAGTGCGGTTCCGGCATGTTTGCTATGAGCCCTCCTGGTGCGAACGAGCCAAATGCATTACCACGGAAACTCTGGTCAAGGACAAGGAGTCCTTTGATCTCTTTTACTCCTATGCCCTCCTGACCATAAACGCGCTGGACGATAAAGACCGGGCCTGTCTCTTTAAGCACTTTTCGGACTTTGCCGAAGAAGGAGACATTATGACCGAGAACGATTTTGAGGAGGCCAGGGACGCCTTCGAAAGCAGTCACCGTCCCCAGCCGGACACTCTTGATGCCGATGCCGCGAACTTTTACAAGTCTCTGGATCCCAAGCTTGACACCATGACCCGGCTGATGATGAAGGAGGCCTATGTTTACGAATCCTATAATCACCTGGATGACTGGAAAACCGACGGAGAGGAACAGGATGAAAATTTCACCCGGTTTGCCCAGGAGTGCGGCGTTATGCCCTGGGAACTTCTCCCATTGAAGGACGAATACCGCTCCCGGCCCTTTGAGGAGTGGGATATGAAGCCGATTTTTCCGGTAATTGACTACGACCCGGATCCGGAACCGTGGCAGTCAGTGCGATTCCTGAATTACGGCTATCGTGATATGGAGGTATTCTGCGACGAGCCTGCCGGACTTAAATACCCGGAGGGTGACGACACCTACACTGAACGCCTCCTTAAGGGCATGATCGCCGGCAGAAAATCCTGGCGGAAGAGCCAGTATGCAGCATACGAAAAGGAGCAGCTGAAGAATTGGGAATATTTCAAAGAGCATGCAGATGAAGACCAGGAATTCATGGCGGAGTTCGGCGCCGCCGTCCTGAAAAATCACGGGGATCTCAGCAAAGTCGGCAATGAAAAGCCCGCCTTTGAGCTCCTCATGATGAGCCAGGAGGATTTTCTGAAGGAGCTCAGGGATTTCATCCGGCATAACCCTGATTACTATGAACATAACGGGGAGGAAATCTTCGAGGAGCTCAGCTACAGCACTGATGTCAGCGAGATTCAGGACTGGAACAAGCAGGTCTTCCAGCATATTATGAAGGACTGGGACAAAACAGCGTTCTTTATCTGATCCCGTTATGATGCCGAAGCGAACGGCGGCGGATCCTGATGCCGCCGCTTTCAGAAAAGCTGCTCCGGAACATTAAAGGCTGCTCCTGCAGTAAATGTTAACTATATCTCAAATTTAAACAAGTCCCCAAAAATGAAAATCTCCCTTTAAACAATTAAATAGGGAAATACAGTTTTATGATTTAAAATTCATGCAAATGCCTGAAACATTTCATCAGTAGGCTGACGCTCCAGAACATTGGAATCGTTACGTTCTTCAAAAAAAACTAGAATTACTGAATTTTGAAACGCTATAATTAAGG
>NZ_JBGVBR010000175.1:0-3402 GCF_045225735.1 Succinimonas sp.
TTTTCTCCGGAATCAGGTGGCCAGCGGGCAGCCGGGAAATTTCAGCAAGAATGTGATAATATGCGGGACATATTGTTTCACGCAGAGTTTGCCCTGTCCTGAAACGGGACGCGGCAAAACCCAGGAAGCTCATGCTGATCGTGATTTTGTTTACGCATTTGTCTGCCCCGCGGGCGCGGGGATGAACCGATTTCACAGCTTTTAGTGTTGTTACTATATGAATCTGATTTGCAAAGAATTTTTTTCAAGGGGCGGCCATAAAGCGGCCCTGCTGACCTCAGTTTTTGCTCTTTCCCTTTCTGTATCTCCTCTGGCCGCTGCCAGAAACAACGTTTCTCCTGATACTCTGGCTGCCGAATGGGCGCACGTTTCCGTAAGCGCCGGCGTTAAAAAGGACAAGGCCACCATTCAGGAACTCCTTTCTGCTTTCAATCGGCACTGGCCCACCGGAGTCTTTAACCGGCTTCTTCACGAAGAAAAGGGAGTCATGGATATCAAAAACGGCTATGCCGAGGCGCAGTTCCACAATCCGGACACGGACAGCGTGGAAACCGGCGCGGCCACCATCTGGCGTCGCAAGAACGGCCACACTCTTCTGGGCATTACCATTGACCGCAATATTTCCGATTTCGGCACGAAGCAGATCGTGATCTTTTACGATTATGATCCCGCCACCGGCACTCTGACTCCGGATCCGAAGTATAACGGCTGCGCGGTGCCCCTGTCTCATGCCGTTTTCAGGCAGATCATGGAGCTCCCCCGCCAGGGCCGGAACATTGAAGTGGCGGAATTCAATCCCAAGCTCAGCGTGAGCCTCCGGCATACCTGCACCTTTGACGGCATGAAGCACAAATATGCCAGCACCGTTCTGGAAAGCGACGTGGACTTTGTAAACTCTCTGCCGGCCTCCGCCCGGGAATACGATGCGGATCTGACGCCCCGCTACTATTACTTCACCGATATCGACCGGGATGGCTTTCCGGAGCTTTGGCTTTCGGATCTCACGGGGGATTACCAGCAGATGTTCTCGGTGAAGGAAAGCACCGAGCTTCTGGGCTGGAACGATTACAAAACCCACTTCCGGTTTTATCCCGGCGTGCTCACCACCTCAGGAGGCTGCGGCACCATGTGCTTCCTCTCCGTATACACCGTAATCAAGGACAGCCGCGCCGAGAGCTATCTTAATGAAATCACCTCGGGAGACTTCGAGGGCAACGAGATCGTGACCTATTCCAGCGGCAATCTGGATGACGGTTATGAAAACACCTCCGAGGTAGAGGTGCGGGAAGGCGCGGAACAGGTACGGGCCTTCGGTCTGGCCTACGATGAGGATCCGGAATGGCGTGAGGTGAAGCAGGTGGTGGTGCGGAACCGCCAGCAGTAGTCTGTCCCCGTTACAGCAGAATTGTCCGGCATCAGATCCGGGACTCCAAAAGGCTCTTCCGGGAGTCTTTTTTAAATGCGGATTACGATTGAACCGGAGCTGCAGCTGCAATCAGTCTCTTCCCGTCATTATCTCCGTCTCCCGGTTCCTCCCGGCCCGAAAAGCTATTGACGGTCTCTTTTTTGCTTCGGGTTCCGCCCCGGAATATTGATGTTTCCCCTGCTTAAGTTAACTCCCTGAAATCCTACCCCCTCCGGATCCTCAAACTCTCCGGAGAGCTCACATCTCTGAAATCCCGAGCCGGCATTCGGGCTGAAAAGATCCTTGTCAGGAACCGTGTCTCAGGCATGCCAGTTTCAGGCAAGTCATTCGCGGTTATCCGGATTTTTATGTTTTCCGTTTCCCCGTATTCGGGGATGAAAGATTTTTTGGATATGCAATAAAGATCACATCGTTTCAAAGCTCTAAAACGCTTTCATGATAAAGACAGCCGGTTCAGGTTTATTTCACTGAAATGCGGTTATCATGGAAAAACAGGAACTTTGGGGGCCGTATGACTGATTATATTGACACGCTGAAAAACTTTGGAACGTTCAAATATTGCTATGAAGATGATACCATTGTCAATGCTGCCACCGGTGATGACGGAAAAGTTGAAGTGAATGCCACCGGGCGTTACAAGGCCCTGGGGTTCCTGCTCCGCTCCCGGGAGCAGAAAGCTGCCAACAACGCCACCCGTACCATGTTTTTAGAAGCTTTGGGCAAAGCTTTTAATCTTGACGGGATTCGCAATAATAATGGCCGCATCACCTTCGATCGCGCTTTGCTGAACAAACTGGAGGAGAAGCTGGGGAGAGATGTGTTCAAGGCTAAGAATTTCGCCCTTGATGCTCAGGGAAATATCGTTTCCGGAAAACCACTTACCGCCAGACGCATAGGTCAGATTCTAAGCAAGATAAAACTTCAGGAGAAGCCGAAACTGCCTGAGAAAATTGATTACAATCAATATTCTGAAAAGCTCACCAATATTATGGATACGTTCAAAGGCAATGAAAAGGCCTCCAAAAATCTGAGCATCGTCAATAAGTGCCTGACCGCCCTGAAAACCAGCGCCGAACAAGGCGGCACCATCATTATGAAGAACGATCCTAAGAATAGCTCCAGTCCAAGATCCAATTTCGCCGTTAAGGAGAAGTGGGGGTTCGACGGGCTTGGGAAACCGGAGGAATTTTTAGAGGCTCTGCGTGAAAGAACCGGTCTGCCGATGGCGCCTAATGACAAGACAATCGCCAAATTTCTGGGCAATCTCAAAAAGAATACCCAGGATCCTCAAGTTTTGCAGCACCTGATCACTAAGATGCTGGACAAATATCACGGCGGCATCCCGCCTGC
Organism: Succinimonas sp.; assembly: GCF_045225735.1. Classification (NCBI taxonomy): domain Bacteria; kingdom Pseudomonadati; phylum Pseudomonadota; class Gammaproteobacteria; order Aeromonadales; family Succinivibrionaceae; genus Succinimonas; species Succinimonas sp. Next base: position 2,777 of record NZ_JBGVBR010000175.1, read on the forward strand.
TAACTACGATTACCGGGATGATTTGATAAGAGAACTCAACGATCAGCTAATCAAGTTTGTCAAATTAACCGTGGATCTTTACGATAAATGCGCGGAAAACAACCAGATGGACTACTTTAAGGATGTGATTTCGAATGATATCATGGGTGATCAGATGAAGTTGAGCAGCAAACTGGATTATCTTGAAATGGGGCACGAATATTTGCCGGAACCTAAACCACAGTCGATGCTGGATTTGATCTGACAGATGACATACATAGATGTCCGTATCATGCCCTGTCTTATCTGATCATCGATGAAGTTAACGGCAGCTTCGGCCGGAACACTTCAGAGATCGTCCTCGGCATGCTCCTCCAGGTACTGAAAGCCCTGCTCCCCGCTGTGAAATCCCCTTCTCCCGAACCAGTCTGATTCGCTTCAAATAAGGGATTCCAATCATCCCCGTTTCTGATGTGTCAGATTTCATAAAACAGAAAAAAAGAGCACCTAATAACTGTGGCATTCTGTAAAATGACTCTGTTTGATATGTTGTTACAAGTCATTCCGGCCTATTATGCCAAAAATGATCATCATTCAAAATAAGCGGCAGTTTTAAGGAACATAGCATGAATTACCGGTGCACAGGA
>NZ_JBGVBR010000176.1:0-15224 GCF_045225735.1 Succinimonas sp.
ATCTCGTCTGCGTAAACCTCTATCCTTTCGCAGCCACCGTAGCCAAACCGGACTGCACCCTAGAAACCGCAATCGAAAACATCGACATCGGCGGCCCTACCATGGTAAGAAGCGCCGCCAAGAACTTCAAGGATGTAGCCATTGTGGTAAACGCCTCCGATTACAGCCGCGTTATCAGCGAAATGGATGCCAATGAAGGCTCCCTCACCTGGGAAACCCGTTTTGACCTTTCCATCGCCGCCTTCGAGCATACTGCCGCCTATGACGGGATGATCGCCAATTACTTCGGCACCAAGGTACCCCAGTACGGCATTAAGAATGAAAGCTCCGAGGCTCCTAAGTTCCCCCGCACCTTCAATGCCCAGTTTATCAAGAAGCAGGAGCTCCGCTATGGCGAAAACGGCCATCAGGCTGCTGCCTTCTACGTAGAGAAGGATTATAAGAACGCCAGCATTTCCACCGCCGTGCAGCTTAACGGCAAGGAGCTCTCCTTCAACAACATTTCCGACACCGATGCCGCGCTGGAATGCTGCAAGGAATTTGCCGAACCGGCCTGCGTGATTGTGAAGCATGCCAATCCCTGCGGCGTGGCTCTCGGGAAGGACATTCTGGAAGCCTACGAGAAGGCCTTTAAGACCGATCCTACCTCCGCTTTCGGGGGCATTATCGCCTTCAACAGAGAGCTTGATGAAAATACCGCCGCTAAAATTCTGGCCAATCAGTTCTGCGAGGTAATCATCGCTCCCAAGGTTTCCGATGCCGCGAGACAGGTGGTATCCGCCAAGAAGGGCATCAGACTTCTGGAATGCGGCTTCTGGGAAAAGAGAATTCCGGCTCTGGAATACAAGCGGGTTACCGGCGGTCTTCTGGTGCAGGACACTGATATCGCCACCTATGACAAGGACAAGCTCAGGGTGGTTACCAAGAGAGCTCCGACCCAGGATGAAATGGATGAACTCCTGTTTGCCTGGAACGTGGTTAAGTACACCAAGTCCAATGCCATCGTCTACACCAGAGACAGAATGACCATCGGCGTAGGCTGCGGTCAGATGAGCCGGGTATTTTCCGCTGAAATCGCCGTAACCAAGGCAGAACGCGAAGGACTCTCAGTTGCCGGTTCCGTGCTGGCCTCCGATGCTTTCTTCCCGTTCCGCGACAGCGTTGACGCCGCCCACAAGGCCGGCATTACCTGCATCATTCAGCCGGGGGGATCCATTCGCGATCAGGAAAGCATTGATGCCTGCGATGAATACGGCATGGCCATGGTATTTACCGACATCCGTCATTTCAGACACTAATCTTTAACAACGGAGGGAGAGACCAGATCTCTCCCTTTTTATTTCAGCACAGGATACTAATATGAAAGTTTTAATTATCGGAAGCGGCGGCAGGGAGCATGCCCTGGCCTGGAAGACAGCCGCATCCCCGCTGGTCAGCAAAGTGTTTGTCGCTCCGGGCAACCCCGGCACCGCGAGAGAAGACAAGATTGAAAATGTCGCCATCGGAGCCGAGGACATCACTGCCCTCCGGGACTTTGCCGTTAAGAACGCCATTGATCTCACCATTGTGGGACCGGAAGCCCCGCTGGTTATGGGTGTCACCGATGTCTTCACGGAAGCCGGCCTCAAAATCTTCGGGCCATCCAAGGCCGCAGCCCAGCTGGAAGGCTCCAAGTCCTTCACCAAGGATTTTCTGGAAAGACATCATATCCCCACTGCTAAGTTTAAGACCTTCACAGAAACTGAGCCGGCTCTGGAATATCTCAGAAGCCACGGGGCTCCCGTGGTGGTAAAGGCTGACGGCCTCGCCGCCGGCAAGGGCGTTATCGTGGCCATGGATCTGGAAACTGCGGAAAACGCCGTCCGGGACATGCTGTCCGGGAATGCCTTCGGAGCTGCCGGATCCCGGGTGGTTATTGAAGATTTCCTGGAAGGCGAGGAAGCCTCCTTTATCGTCATGACCGATGGCGAACACGTAGTTCCCATGGCGACTAGCCAGGATCACAAGAGAGTGGGCGACGGTGACACCGGCCTTAACACCGGCGGCATGGGGGCCTATTCTCCCGCCCCTGTGGTAACCCGCGAGGTTTATCAGAGAGTCATGGACGAGATTATTTTCCCCACCATTAACGGCATGAAGGAAGAAGGCAGCAAATATGTGGGCTTTCTCTACGCCGGTCTTATGATCGACAGTTCCGGCGCTCCCAAGGTAATTGAGTTTAACTGCCGCTTCGGGGATCCTGAGACCCAGCCCATTATGATGAGAATGAAGAGCGATCTTGCTGAGCTCTGTCTCAAGGCAGTAAACGGAGAACTCGAGAACGGCGATGCCGCCTATGATCCCCGTCCTGCTGTGGGGGTGGTGCTGGCCGCTCAGGGCTATCCCGTAAAACCGAAGAAGGGAGATGTTATCACCGGGCTTGATGCCGCTCTTCCTCAGGATACCAAGATCTTCCATGCCGGCACCCGCATGGAGAACGGCAAGGTGGTAACCAGCGGCGGCCGGGTACTTTGCGCCACCGCTCTCGGCAATACCGTATCCGAGGCTCAGGAAAAGGCCTACGCTTTAGCAAAAACCATCTCCTGGGACGGGATGTTCTATCGTCATGATATCGCCTACCGGGCCATAAACCGCGAGAAGAAGTAAGCCCGCGCGCCAAAAAAGAAAAAACGCGTTAAGAAAGACAGCCTCGCGCTGTCTTTTATTTTTGAGGCGCTATGCGGCAATAAACAGCAGTAATAAATGGCAGCAATGCCCCGCCGGGAGACAAAACCCGCGGCGGAAGATAGCAGGAACCATATGCTCCAGACAGTCATTGAACAGATAACCCTTTTTCTTACCGGATTTATCGCCAATATCCTGGCCTCCCTCTCCGGGGGCGGCGCCGGCTTCGTGCAGCTTCCCGTGCTGATCTTCCTGGGACTTGGCTTTACCGAGGCTCTGGGCACGCATAAGGTAGCCGTGGTGGCGCTGGGACTGGGATCCTATGCCCGAAACCACGAACTTAAAAGCATCAACAGAACCATTGCCGCGGAAATGATTTTCATCGGCTGTCCCGCGGTGGCTCTGGGATCCTGCCTGGTCACCTTAGTGGCCGACTGGATCGCCGAGCTTATTCTGGGCATTATCACCATAGCTTCGGTGATCTACTCCATAAGAAGAAAGAATTTCGGTCTGGAAAACCATGAAGCCGAGCTTACCAGACGGGATTATGCCCTGGGAGGTATTTTGGTAGCCCTGACCGGCATGCTTTCAGGATCCTTTTCCTCCGGAGCCGGGCTTATCGGCATCATGGTACTGGTCATGTGGTTTAAGCAGGATATCAAAAAGGCGATTCATCATTCCATGATCTTTATCGCCCTCTTATGGAATTTTATCGGAGCCTTTACTCTGGGAACCGTGGCCGTGATCCACTGGGTCTGGGTGCCCATGCTGACTCTGGGCGCTTTTCTGGGAGGATTTGCCGGCACTATGATCATCAAGAAGGTGAATGCGGCGCTTATTAAGAAGCTGTTCCAGAGCATTATGATTCTGAGCGGCGTGCTCCTCCTCTGGAAAAGCTGGGAGCACTTCTAAGGAGGAATGGGAAGGAAAAAGAAAAGATAAAGGCAGACGAAACTTTGGGGAGAGCAGCGGACTCCGCTATTCTCGGATCTCGGACTCCCCTGCTCTCATTCTCAGTTTGCCTCATTTGTCAGACGTTTTTTCTGCAACGCCCTTTCTCAGCCGTCTCTTTTGCTCTCATAAGCTCTTTCTCTGCTCTTTCTCTCTCCTTCTCTATTCAGCATCCAGACTGATGCCGATATTGGAACAGGGAACACTGCGGAACTCTTCATAAAGCTCATGAATCCAGCCGGGCTCTCTTTTGCGGCGGAGCCGGGACAGAAGCTCTACCTGAAAATTCATCTCCTCCTCCATAAGAGGCTTCTCCCGGAGCTCATCATCGGAAAAAACCTCATCCTCCTGCACCTCCAGGAACTTCGCCACGGTGCAGACAGAGATATTGCTGGCATTCAGGGCTTCATCGCCGTTTTTAACGGTAATGGCCTCCAGAGCCAGAATAAGAGCCTGACAGGCATCAAAGGCCGGATAAGCGCCGTAGGAACCGTCCGGATCCGGCACCGGCATTACCTTTTCCAGATCCTCCTGAACCAGTTCCAGATCAATGTGATTGTTTTTGTCCGTGTGATAGACCCACAGGGCATCAAAGGCCGCCCGGAAGGCATCCCGAAGAGCGTCATGATGCTCCAGACTGCAAAAAAGATACAGGTTGGGACTCATCCTTGCGGCCAGTGTCAAGGCAAACAGAGATTGCTGCCAGATGCTCATTTCATCAAGAAGACGGTAAAACTTTTCCCCGAAAATCATGCTAAAACAATTCCCTTCACAACTATTCCTTTCACTACAAATCCTTTCAAATCACCCGAAATCATCTTCCGGCAAAACAGGGTTCCCCGATGCTTCTGAGAAAGCCGGCGGGATCCCGCCATCCCCCGACTCCGCCATCCCCCGATTCCCCCGCCGTTTCCCAAAGGAAACCTCAGGATAGATCCCCCGGACAAAAATGCCGCTTTATAAGGCCGGAGACAGGATAAAACACATTAAAAGCTGGTTTTGCGGCAAAATTCGCACCGTGAAAGCCTCCCGGCCGTAAACTATTTTGAATAACGGCGAATTAAAGTTATCATATACGAAATCTCCTTTGTTTGCATGGGAGTTTTTTGTCCCTCCTGGCACTTCAAAAGCAGTTTTTTTCATAATTTTGTTTTCCGTGTGTCAAAAAAAGCGTTTTCAGGGAACTTTTACTTAATATCAAAGTCAGATATTTGTGTGACGCATGCAGAGGTGACACGAATGCCGCATGCATGTGACACAGGAATTTATGATCGCAAGATCGCTGGTTTTGAACTTGTCAGCCGTTTATTAACAGTGAGTTGGAGTCTGTTTTGTGATGCGAGATGTCTCAGAAAATCGTTCCGGCTCAGATGAACTAAGATTCCCCATCCCCAAAAACCACGTTTATGCCATCTGCGCCATTCTGACCATTTCTCTGGTTACGGCGATTTTTCTGCCGGCGCCCCAGATGTCTTCCGAAAACAGTCTGCAATGGGCCTCCACCGGCCGCGTTCCCGACATTCATCAGGATTATCAGGGCATCACCTATTCAGACGATGTCAACGCCACCGAAAGCATTGACGAGGATCCGATTTCCGATGCGGAGCTTTTTGATACCTCCGAGGACAACGACGACGCTCCCGAATGGTACCTCCAGGTAGCAGTCCGGGGAGACAACATCAATAATATCTTCAACACCCTGAACCAGCCCTATGAAATTCTCAAGGCCATTGAGAACGCTCCCGTATACGGCAGCTCCATCAAGAAGATCATTCCGGGAGATAAAATCTACTTCCTTCTGGACAATAAGAATCAGGTGCTGCAGCTGGTTAAACCCCTGGATAAGAAATTTCAGGTACGCTATATCCGGAACCGAAATGCTGATCAGCTCCAGTTTATTGCCGTGAAGGAGCCGGTGGATACTCATATTAATCTTAACAATGAAGAAATCGAGGCTCTCAGCGCCAAGGAACTGGCCCGGCAGCTGGCTAATGCCGGAAAGACCGAAGAAGAAATAGCCAAGGAAGAAAAGAAGAAGGCAGAGCAGGCCAAGAAGGAAGAACTGGCCCGGCAGAAGGAGCTCGCCCGCAAGAAGGAAGAGCAGGCTAAAAAGGAACAGGCCCGCAAAGAGGAAGCCAGCCGGAGAATGCAGGCTCAGGCTGCTGAAAAGAAAAAGGCCAAGGAAGAAAAGGAACGCCAGCGGCTTCAGGCGGAAAGAAAGGCCGAAGAAGAACGGAAGCGCCGGGAGCAGGCTGCTTTGGCCAAGGCCAAGGCCGACAAGGAAGCCCGGCTCCGGGCAGAAGCCGAGCGCCTCAAGAAGGAACAGGAGCCTAAGATCGCCGTCAGAAAGAGCCTGACCATTATCACTCTTAAAAAGGGAGATACCCTGAAGGAAGCCGGTGTCAGAGCCGGACTCAGCGGGAGCGAAATCAAGTCCATTGTCTCCATGTTCAAGGGACGCTTTTCCATGAGCAATCTCCAGGCCGGGGATGAAATCCGGATCCTGTTCAGCGGCAACAGACAGGGAGATCGCATTAATGCCGTTTCCATCATGTCCCACAAGCAGGGCCGCGTCAATGCCTTCAGACTGAGCTCCAACAACAAATACTACGACGAGAAGAACTTCAGGAGCAAATCCAGCGGCAAGTTCAGCCGTTACCCCATTGCCGGACAGATCCGCGTAACCAGCCAGTTCAACCCCCACAGAAGACATCCGGTTACCGGCAAGATCCGTCCCCATAACGGCACGGACTTCGGCGTTCCCGTGGGCACTCCGGTATATGCCCCTGCCGATGGCGTAGTTGAAAGATGCACCTATCAGAGCGCTGCCGGGTACTACATTGTAATAAAGCACCAAGGAGCCTATTCCACCGTCTACATGCATCTCAGCAAGATTCTGGTAAAGCCGGGACAGTCCGTGAAGGCCAACCAGCGCATTGCCCTGTCCGGGAATACCGGAAGATCCACGGGACCGCATCTCCACTACGAGCTCAGAATCAACAACGTTCCGGTTAATGCCCTGAAGGTAACCCTGCCTTCCGGAGGCCCTGTCTCTCCTGATGTCTCCAGCAACGATGCCAAGCTTTTTGCTCAGCAGGTGAGAAGCTACAAAAAGCAGCTGGGCATTCAGTAGTTCTCACAGGAATAATCCTGTCCCGGGCAAGTTCGCATACGTTTCCCGAGATCTCAGGACAGGCAGCGGTATAAGGAATAGCGCTGTCATTTCCGCGGGTTCCTGTTATTCCGGCATTTTTCTGCTGAATCCAGAGCATAGGCTTAAGCCCTCCTGCCTGCTTCTCAGGGGGAAAGAGAGCTTTCATAAAGACTTACGGCCTCCCCGACATTGGCAGCATATTCCGGGTTTCTGAGACGGTGTTCAGACTCCGCCAGCGCAGCTTTCATGCTTATCCTGCGGTATCCGGAACACTGCATGATTACCATAAGCGCCTTCACATGAAAATAAAAGCCGATAACCGTTGCCAGTACCGCTAGGATCATTGACACCATTCTGAGCTTTCCGGGGAAATACCGGGAATAGCCCAAGAGTCCCGGAGCTTCAGGCGCCAAAAACACAAAATAGATCAGAGCCGCCAAAGCCAAGAGCCCCAGAGCAGCAATAAGACCGGAAATGACGGCCCTTCTGGTGTGGGCCTTTATGACAGTGCCAATACTGCTCTGAACAGCATCGAATTCCCGCTGCTGCCGCTCCGGGGGATAAAAGGAAAGCTCGCATAGGCTGCCGTCATAGGTAAGCTTCCGGCACTCCGGACAGACCATAAGCGGGGATCCGAAATGACGGCATAATTCCGGATCCTTCAGAAGGTATCCGCAAAACTCGCAGCTTCCGGAAAGCGCCCGGTAAATACTCTCATCATCGGGACGGCCTTCTATGATGTTTTGGTACTTTACCGGAAGAGGACGCCCGAGTCTGTTAAGAGCCCGGAGATAATCGAGGTTTTTAAGCCGCGCCCGGGAGGAGCCCAGTTCATCCCGGTTTTTATAAAGCCCGGTTTGCTTCCTGACCAGAATAAATACCACCGGAACCACTACCAGCGGAAAAAACACCAGAATGGTTCCCAAATTGAAGAAATCCTGAAAGCTGTCAATCCTGCGGTAGTTTCCGGTAATAGCCGCATAGACTGGAATGATAGCCACGATAAGGGAAAGAGTGATGAATACCGCCAGAGCATCATGGTTTTTGGGCTTCCGGTACCCTCCGATGGCGGCCTCTCTGAAACGGGGATCCAGAAAAACGCCCCCGCACCTTAAGCAGCATTTAAGCTCGGAGCCGGGTTTGCGTCTGTTCAGGGAGGCATAGCTTTCATCAAGCTTTCCGGGAGCGCCGGCGGCAAACTCCGGCTTATTTCCGTAATTTGAGCGCCAGGGAAGGGAATCCACCTTTACGTGGCAATGGGGACAGACAATGTAAACGTGAGATTTTATGGTTTGGGTTTCGCATATTTTGGCATTAGCCAGGTTGTCCGCAGTATAGCCATCAACCTTAAACTTCTGACGCTCTAACATTTCTGAGATCCCTGAAAAGCTCTGTCCTTCCGGTCTGACAGCATTAAATACCGTATCTCCGGCCCAAATTCCCGTGCATCGTAATCAGGTCGGCTGATATGGCCTATTGTAAGCAGGAAAGCCCTTCCCGAAAAGAAAAGACAGAAACCGGTGCTCTGGCTTCTGTCCTTGCGCTTAACACTCCCCTTCAGGGAATTTTTTGTTCTCAGCCTTTCACAGACTGTTACTTGCTCAAAATCTTATCCTTGCGGTAATACGGCGAATAGGGGCCGCTGAGAATAGGATTCGTTAAGTACGAGTTATCGGGAGTAAACAAATTATAGGAATTTGTTACGGAGAGGTAGTTACCCACAACCATAAGCTCATTAAGCCCGTATTTCACCACGGCTCCCACCGCATCTGACACGATATCGCCGGATATCATTGACTCATTGCTGTCCTCGGAGGTCTCCTTCCAGAGAGCTTTTCCGGTGGATAAATCGACTAGCTCCGCAGTCACTGTTATGCTTAAACTGAGTTAGCGATCCAGGGCCTTTGCTATTTCTGTGAAGCGCCGCAAGCAGCAGCCGAAAGAGCCGGCCGCTGAAAACAGGTTTCTGATAATCGTATCTGAAGAACTCTGGTCTCTCAGGTTCCGGAAGCAAAAAACAAGGGTAAGCGGAGAACGTCAAGCTGCCCGATGGGAACCATTAACGTCCTGACCTGATAAAGACGCGTGCTGCTTGCGATTACTGCTTTAGCGGCATTAACCGCGGCTTAGTCATAAAGGTTTGCGTAAACAAGCATCACTCCTTTTCTGCCGCTATCTCATAGACTTTGTTTTTCGAGGTATCAAGGAAACAGCATTCAATACGGTATCCGTGCTCTTTCATAATCTTGCTTATTTTTTGATCAATAATCTGTTTTGATATATTAACCAACATAATTACAACCAACATTTAAATGAAGAAACGGCATTTATTTTCAACAGTTTAGGGAATTTTGCATAAAAATATAACTAATCTCTCAGAAATACATCAAATAAATTAATGCTTTAATATTGCATATTGTCAAAGATAATAAATTATTATTTTATACTAAATTGTTAATCATTGCTTACAATTCATCTTCATATTTGAACCGATAATTACCTTTCCCATTTCCTGTTACAACAACTAGCACTCCCATTTCTTTAAGTTTGTTCACAAGATTTCGAGCAGTTCGTTCAGAACATTTTAATATTTTTACAATATAATTAGAATCAAATATTTGATTATCATCAACATGTTGATATATTAATCTTAAACTTGAATTAATCTTTTCAGAATATGACCTATCATTTAGCAATTCATCAAAAGATGTGGCAGATAATTTTATCGTTTTTGCTATGTTTATATTTGATTTCATCACACAATCGGCAGATTTTTCTTCGCCAATCGGCAATTCTGACTGCGAATCGGCAAGTTTTTCTCCACCAATCGGCAATTCCGCCTGCGAATCGGCAAGTTTTTCTTCTCCAATCGGCAATTCTGACTGCGAATCGGCAAGATTTTCTTCTCCAATCGGCAATTCTGACTTCGAATCGGCAAAAATATTCTTTACACCAGACTTTGAAGGCCATGCCGATGCGCTCATTACCGTTGTTTTGAGTATGAAGGAACTGTTGTCATACGCAGGGCAAGGAAGTCCGATGGCCTCAAGTTCGTTGCACATGCGATCAACGCCTTCACCGTACTCTTTCACATAGGCATAATCTTTCAAGAACGAAGCTATTTTGGGATTTCTGGAAAAGTGAGTGTAACGAATATTCTCTTTCTTGACCATTCCCGGAAAAACACCAGGACTATCAACTTCAAGCCTGTTATCAAACATTTTTATTTGAATATCAGTTCCTTTTATCCCGTAATCCCTATGCGCAACTGCATTTACAACAAGTTCCGTACGAACAAACTTGCTGTATTCTTCTTCTGTAATAAAAACTCCGTTATTGCCGAGATATGTTCTTTCTTTCATTTGATTTTGAATGAATGCTACAGCTTTTTCTACTTGTTCAAGAATTCGTCCTTCAAAGATTACATCTTTAACAACATTCATATCTTTTCCTACCAAAGGTTCAATCCCATCATAACGGATAAAGCGAATGAACGCCCTTGGGAAAAAGAACTGAGGCTTCTTTCCAAAAAGCAGAACAGCAGCAACTGAAACCTGTTCTTTGCCATTCTTGATTGTTACGAATTTTTTATTTTCTCGGACGTATTCTTCAGGAGTTTTTCCATAACCTATTTTCGTACAATACTGGCCGATAAAATCCATATCAAGATCTGCAATTGAAGCATCAGCAACCGGTTCATCCTCATAATAACGAACACCTTTAGCGTACATTAGCATCAAGCGATCATTAAAGTCTAATTTTTTACTTTTATCACCAACACGAATATAGGCTTCATCTGCTTGATTTGCATGAAAAAGAGGACTTGCTTCAATATGCATTAGCAGTACATGATCATTCTTTCCGTCAGAATTAATGCATTCAACAAATTCTACACTGACAGGAACTGAAGGAACGCAAAAATCAATTGGTGTTCTTAAAATTTCATTTAACTGCTCTGTATGATAATCAATACCTTCAATGCGTTTATGTTTATCTGAAATTCCTATTGCTATCGTACCTCCGTCTGCGTTGGCAAAAGCACAGATAGTTGCGGATAAATCAGAAGGCTTAATTTGAATACTTTTACGATCAAAGATCTGTTTCTCATCCATAGCTAGGATTTGTTCTATAGTCATCATAGAAATCACCATTACCTTATATCGCCAACACTAGACTGCAAGATTTGCTGCTATTCCTGATATTCGTTATGAGATGAATCTGCTGTACTCCGTTATGTCCTCAAGTTTTGGTTACTGCCACTATGAACAATGCTATGATAAATCAAACTTACTTGCCCTATGTATCTCCCGATTAAAATGTGTTTTCAGATACAGTCCCAAAACCCGTTCACTCTCATCACTTCAAAATTCTTAAACTCGTCAAAACATTGATTTACTGGGTTTAGGCATTCTAATTTCACATTGTCTAAAGCAGCAATTTAACTCCTTTGAATGCAGATACTGCCTTATTTTCAATAAAGATAAATTTTGACTGACTTCAAAATGCGATACATAGATTGACCGCAGTTTTACAGGAAAATTGTCATATATACAGGAATATATAACACTCCGTCCTCAAAAATCAAATCCTTAGTATATACGATATATCGATCATTCATTTTTATTTGGTATTTTTCTTTGAAGTAATCAAATGACTTATGGCTTTTATACCCTGAAGACTTTACTTCAATAGGTGATAGCAGTTTTCCTTTTACCATCAAAAAATCCACTTCATATTTTTTACTGCTCTTATTATCCACAGAGCTGTATTCAAACTCATGAAAATATAATTCATGTCCATTAGCGCGAAGCATTTGAGCAACCATATTCTCGAATATCATGCCCTGATTGATCCCGAGGTCATCAATAATCAGAGACCGATACATTTTATCAATGTCTCCGCCATTGTTAAGTATATGTGTTATTAGTAAACCAGTATCACCCATATACATTTTGAACTTTGTCCTGTCAGCATACATTTCAAGGGTAGCTTCAGGCTTTGTTACATTGACACAGTTATTTACAATCATAGATTCGTTCAGAAAATCAATGGCATTTCTGCAATTTCTTGTTCTGGCATTTTCATCAACAACTGATAACCTGAATACCGAGTTATGATTCATCAGCTGCTCAGGTATCGATTTAAACACTGTTTCCGCTCTGTCACTGTATTCAGTATCATGCTTTTTTAAATCATTAATATAAAGCCGGAGGATTCCTCTTTTTACTCTGTCAATCTGCATATATGACTGGCCCTCGGCATAAGCCGCTACGGCCTGCGGCATTCCTCCAACGGCCATATATACCCGAAACTCTTTTAGTATCTTCCTGTGGATAGCATCTCCTAATGGCCTTCTTTTTTCAAATGCATCTCGGATATTATCAATTATTGCATTATTTCCAATCGCCCAAAGAAACTCTTCAAAATCCATGGGATACATCCGAATGCATTCTTCTTCAGATGGTAGCAAAATATCCTTAACATTCTTCTTAATTGAAATAAGCGATCCTGTTTCAATAAAATCAAACCTGCCGTCTTTCACTAGTTGCTTTATCGATTGTCTGGCCTTAGGAAAAAACTGGACTTCATCAAAAATTATCACGCATTTTCTTTTGGTAAGAGTCTTTCCAGTCAGGATAAACAGATTCCGAAAAAACGTATCAATATTTGCTATATTATCGAAGTTGTCTTTAATTGCTTTCTCTGCTATTGAGAAATCAATGAGAATATAATCATCATACTCTGATCTGGCAAATTCCTCGGCAACAGTGCTCTTCCCCACGCGTCTGGCGCCTTCTATCATCACAGCGGAAGTTCCGGCAGATTCTACTTTCCAGGTTTTAAGATATTGATAGACTTTTCTCTTGAACATTCTTCAACCTCTCTGCCCCCGCCTCTCAGCATAGAGGCCGGCATAGGAATATACTACTCCATGACAGCTTGATGATCAAAGAACCACGATCCGAACTTGCGATTTGTATTACCAATAGTCTGCACGAAAATACGATTTGTAATCAGTCTGATACGCACGAAATTACTGATTTTGTGTGTGGATACTTGGTGATCCGCGAATACCATCTCCGCCCGTTTCAAATCCGGGATCATCATCAGGTATAGTCTTGCAGGTATAGTCTTGAACTTCATGATATATGCAAGAAGAGCAGGCCAGATTTGGGAAATAACCGGATCCACATCAAAACGTAAGACGCATCAGGTAACTCAAGGATTCATCAAGAAGTCTAAAAGCGGAATTTACAGAGTTTTGTGAATCTCTGTCAGGGTACTGGTTCCGGAAAACAGAGCACATCCCGACGGGGAACCCACCCACGGGAGTGACCATCGAGTTCAAGACCTTTGACACTGCTGATACCGATTCTCAAAACCGTTCCTTGTTCTCCGTTATTCCAACAGTCTCAGTAATCATTGCTGAACTCCATCCCTGCTGCCTTCATTTGTTCAACAAAACGGCTATTCATGTTGATGGTTCGGGCGTGATGGTTCACTGCGACAACTATCAACAATTGACATTTGGTAAAGAAAATGATATATTTTTATTTACAAATCAAGGAGATCAGACGATGAGTGAAAGACCAAAATATCAGTTGCAAATTGAAGAGCGCATCGCAGAATATCCATACGGTACAGCATTTTCAGCATCTGATTTTCTTGATATTGCTGACGCCAACTCTGTAAGCCAGGCTCTTTTCAGAATTGAGAAAAACGGCGAAATCCGGCGTGTACTAAATGGGGTCTATGATAAGCCTGTATACAGCGAGTTGATTAAGGAGTATAGCGTCCCAAGGATCGATAAAATAGCGGAGGCTCTTGCTCGCCGTTTTAACTGGAATATCGCTCCGTCAGGAAATACAGCCTTGAACATTTTGCATATATCAACACAGGTACCGGATATATGGGAATACGTTAGCAATGGCCCTTACCGTAATTATATGGTCGGAAATACCTCTCTAATGTTTAAGCATATTATGCCAAGAGAAATCAATGGCTGCTCTCCAGTTACGGTGATGTTCATCCAGGGAATTCGCGCCATTGGCAAAGGAAACCTGACAAAGGAACTCATGAATCGCTTTTCTTCTGTTATTACAGAGGAAAACAGAAATACCTTACTAAAAGAGGCAAGGACTGCTTCAGGATGGATTTACAAAGAAATCAAAAATATTTGTGAGGCAAAACCTGCATGATTACGATTGCAAAGGCAAGCGATACAGATCGAGAAGTTTTGTTTGGCAATGCCGCAGATAGAGCCGGAATCAAGAATCCGGCGATCGTGGAGAAAGATTTTTGGGTTTGCTTCATCCTCAACTATCTGTTCCATATGTCACCATGGCCAAGAGCTTTCATTTTTAAAGGGGGAACAAGCCTTAGCAAGGCATACCACGTAATTGAACGTTTCTCAGAAGATATAGACCTGATTATGGATTGGCGTCTTCTTGGCTATGGAATTCATGAACCTTGGGCAGAACGTTCTAAAAACCAGCAGGATAGGTTTAACAAAAAAGTCATTGCCGCAGCTTCAGAATTCTTAACACATGATTTTGCTCCTCAGCTGACACGTGACCTGAGTAACATAATGGGAAGAAATATAACAGTAAGCATGGATCCAGACGATAAGGAGCAATGCACAGTCAATTTCTTCTATCCCCATGTTTTCAACACAAATTATCTGAGACAGGAAATCAGGCTGGAGATAGGACCTTTGGCAGAATGGGTACCCTCACATCCCGTTTTAATCACTTCAACAGCAGCAGAACAGTTTCCTGCCGTATTTAATCAATCTGATACAACAGTGCTTACCGTGGATGCAGAAAGAACATTTTGGGAGAAGGTCACGATCCTGCACAAAACAGCGGCATCATATAAGCAGAAAGGAATTCCCGTGCGCTACTCCAGACACTACTATGATCTTTATCAAATGAGTAGACGGGATGTAAAGGCTCAAGCCTTCAGCAGAAGAGAACTTTTGGCGCGAGATGTGAAATTCAAACTCAAGTTCTATTATGTCAGGAATGCATCTTATGAAACTGCGAAAATCGGCACAATAAAATTAGTTCCCTGTGAAGCTGCCATTAAGGAATTAAATTTAGACTATGAGCACATGAAAGATATGATTTATGGAGAAAAGCCGTCATTTGATGAGCTCATGGATTCAATCGCAATATTGGAAGCAGAGATCAACAGTTTACAATGACGGTGGGGATGACGGCGACAACACAACCTATCGAATTGGAAATTCCACTCCCCCGTAATCATCTTTAGTTGCTTTTTAGTGCCCCGCTATTCATTATCCTCTCATTCATTTCTCAAATTCTTGACCCCACCCTTGTACAGGCATTTGTTGGTGGGGTTTGCCAGCCCAATCTCCAGGGCGAACGCTTCAAGTTTACCCTAGACAAGTCCCAAAGAACATGCTATGCATTCAAGGGCTGCCTTAGTGTCG
>NZ_JBGVBR010000177.1:0-6319 GCF_045225735.1 Succinimonas sp.
TTTCACGTTTCAATACCGCAAAAGGGTCTCCCCCCATGCGGCTGATAATGGTAGACTTGTGTGTTTAACGAAGTACAATAGTTTCAATACCGCAAAAGGGTCTCCCCCCATGCGGCTACTTAGACCAGTTATATCTAGCAATGTGCTTAGTGGTTTCAATACCGCAAAAGGGTCTCCCCCCATGCGGCAGACCAAAGTGCGTTGCATGTACGCTGCTCCTTACAGGTTTCAATACCGCAAAAGGGTCTCCCCCCATGCGGCGAGAGAGCGGCTCAAGACCTATTATCGCGATGAGGAGTTTCAATACCGCAAAAGGGTCTCCCCCCATGCGGCGACATTGAAGAATATGCTGTTGAATCATTGTCTGCAAGTTTCAATACCGCAAAAGGGTCTCCCCCCATGCGGCTACAGCTTCTCGATAGATGACATACTGGCTTCACGTGTTTCAATACCGCAAAAGGGTCTCCCCCCATGCGGCTTGATGACAATCTTACCACGGGTGATAAACTAGTATGTTTCAATACCGCAAAAGGGTCTCCCCCCATGCGGCAGCTCCATTCACGGAGTACCATATAACAAGGCCTCAACGGGTGTCAAAAAAACATTACTCTTTGACGGTGTTCCCGTTAGCTCTCTCTTACATAAAATTATAGGGCCACCACGAAAAAAATTCCTAGTAAAAATGCACATTTTCCTTATGTTGCGAGAAGCAGATCACGTTTTAGAAGTAATGACAAAAAATGAGGTGAATTTCTGTTTGTACTGTTTCTCGGAAAGTTCATAATTTGAAATGTTTTATGAACAAATGTTTAAGAGTAGCGACATAATCCGTAAAATTATTTACGATGCACCATGTTTTCCCGCGTTGTATAGACGTATGTAACCAATTGCTTCTCTTAATAACAGCCGTTTTTGTGGTATATACTTACTATAGTTGCAATTTCTTATTCTTGATTTACAAGGTGATTTCGCTTTTTTCTTGCAATTGACAGCCACGGCAAGCCTGTAAAACCCGTCCTTTCCATAATTTCCAGCTTCAAAAAAACGAGCGCTTTCCGTAACCTCTAACTAAAATACTATCAGACAACCTCCGCTTCATGCCATAACCCTGCCGGTTCCGATTCCCGCAAGGTGACGCAAATCCGGTTTCACCCGGAATTTGCCTTGAAACCGCATCTCGTCATTACCTCATGGCAGGCTCATTTGCCGATTTTGCTTCCGCTTTGACCTTCACCCAGATGTCTTCCGGCATTATTCCATTAGCCTTGCCAGGCCTTTCCCATTTCCGATTTAGCCGCCTCCAAGCAAACACGCCGTGCCCAAGCTTGCCGTGCCAGGCAAATCGAGGAATTGGAATTACCTCCCTTCGCTTCCTGATGGGCTTTTGTGGCAGAAAAGCTGATGTGACGGAGGAACTCTTTAAAAATCACCCAAGGTATGGCCGTTAGATCCCTGACATACGCCATGAAAGAAAAACTCCCGGAGTACCGCAGATTGTCCCCAAAAACACAAAGCCGCACCCCGGGAAAACGGGATACGGCTTATCATGCGGATTCAGGAGTTCTTCAAAGGCCGCGTCGGGAGTTTTCTGGTTACATCAGCCTGTCTTTCTGCTGTTTCGTCCTATTCTCTTTTTTCCTTGTTATCCCCCCTCAGATCCCCGGCATCGCCTGGGGCAGATTTTCCGGGGCCTCGGCTCCTTTTATCGCTTCCGGCCTTTAATTCTTGTCCGGATTCACCCTGAAGATAGGCACTACCTTGGAAGCGTCGGCGCCCATAATGGTGTGGGGCACGCTGCCGTTCCACTTTTCGGCAATGGTGAGATCCACGAGCTCCTTGTTGGCCTTCAGAGCTTCGGCCTTGAGCTTGATGGCGTTGGCTTCGGCTTCAGCCTGCACCTGAATGGCGTAGGCCCGGGCCTCGGCCTCCAGCTTGCGGGCCTTGCTTTCGCTTTCAGCCTTGGCTACCAGCTGCTGGGATTCGATTTCCACCTTCTGAAGCTCGTTCTTGGCCTTTTCCACCTCCTGCTTCTTCTGGGCAGTCTGCTCGATTATGGTCTCATAAGCTCTGGAAAAGTTCACATCCTCGATCTGCACGGAGAGCACATTGATGGGGTAGTTGGCCAGAAGCTCCTTGATGTTGTGATCCAGCTCCTGACTCAAATCGCTGCGCTTCTGCACAATGGTCTGAGAGGTGTAGTGGCCGAAGAGGATCTTGGAGCTCTGCTGCACCATGGGAGAAACCACGGTGTAGAAAATGTCGTCGTTCTTGCCGAAGTGCTTATAGACATCGATGATCTTGGCGGCGTTGTACTGCCAGGTAATGGAGATGCGGTAGGATTCAATGATCTGCTGATCATAGGAGTATGCTGAAAGCACATCCTTCCCGGCGCCGAATACCGTCTTCTGCACCCGGGTGCTGTAGATATGATTTCTCTGGGCAAAGGGCAGCACAAAATTAAGCCCCGGATCCACAGTGCCGGATACCTCGCCGAAGGTGGTGACCACACCCTTTTCGCCTTCATCCACAATGGTGATGGAGGATTCTATGATGACAATGGCAAGAAGAATGGCCATCACAATAAAGATAATTGTTAATTTCAGTTTCATGATAATAATTCCTGTTACCGGTAAGCCTGCATCATTATACCCGCATCCCCTGCCGGGACAGGATTATTCCTGATGTTTTGTGCTCAAAAAGGCTAAGAAGATCATTACGGCAAAGAAGAAGAGCATTACGGCAAAGAAGAAGAGCATTACGGTAAAGAAGAAGAGCATTACGGAAAGAAGAGCATCAGATGACCTCCCTGCCGGATCTGATTCCGGCCCGGACGGGGAGACATAAGTTTAAGAGCTTCCAGAGGTTTCCTGCCCGTTATCCCCTCTTCTGCCCGTTATCCCCTTCTTCCATCCCACCCTTCTACCCTTCCTTCCTTCCTTCCGAAAATAAAAAGCCGGTACTCCTGCGAATACCGGTCTTTTGTCCTTACTTACTTGAATGGGAAATCTGTTTGTTACATAAGCGCCGGAATCCCGGTCATTTATCTCGGTTCATCCGGCGCCGGGAAGGCTCTCGGGGAGCTCCTGAAACCCCGGCGCTATGGTTTGGTCGTCTCGTAATCCTTTCTGCGAGGGGAAGGAGCCTTGCTTTGTTTCTGCCCTTAAGCCTTCTTGCGGCATCCTGCTTCCGGGGCCGAGCCCCGGTCTCTTTGCTTTACTTCACGTAGCTGAAGAAATAGGCTTTGGTTACGGGGGCCAGGTTCATGATTTCAGCATGTCTGTTAAAAAGTCTTTTCATTGCGGTTACCTCTTTTTTTTTCGGATTCGGGGCTTTGCGGGAATTCCGGTTCCCGGCCCCTCAGGTTACTGCCATTCCGGCGGAGAGAGCCTTTGATTACTTCACGTAGCTGAAGAAGTAAGCTCTGGTTACCGGGGCCAGGTTCATGATTTCAGCATGTCTGTTAAAAAGTCTTTTCATTGCGGTTACCTCTTTTTTTTCGGATTCGGGGCTTCTGGGGAATTCCGGTTCCCGGCCCCTCAGGTTACTGCCATTCCGGCGGAGAGAGGCTTTGATTACTTCACGTAGCTGAAGAAGTAGGCTCTGGTTACCGGGGCCAGGTTCAGGACTTCTGCCTGTCTGTTAAAAAGTCTTTTCATTTCGTTATCCTCCGAAATCTGTTTGGCTCATCTCGCTGAGCACATTTTCATAATAGTGATATTGAGCACACTTTGCAATAGCGTTTTGTAGTATTTTTACAGAATTTTTGAATGAAAATACTTTCAGATAGCTGAAAATAATTTCAAACGCTGCCCCGGACTGCGGAGCCAAACCCAACACTTCCCGTATTTCAGCCAAAACACGGCCTTTTCTCGCCAAACCTTCCTGAAAATCACCATTAAATCCCGGCGAAACAAAACTACATTTAACCCGGTAATAAAGAGATGTGTATCACATATCGTTTTAGTGCCTGGCAGCATTCCCAGCGGCGCCTCCGGATAAAGCATAAAGAGAATATCCTCCGCGGCACCGGGGATCAGGAATCTTTGGAACAGACCGGCACGAATCAGCGGAAGAGGGAGTCAGAATAACCGTAAAAGAAAGGCCGGAGAGCTGCGCATCTTAAATCTGCCGAAACGGGGCAGGAGAACCCATGGCGTAATTACTCCGGGTATTTCCCGGGGTAATTCCGGACTTTAAGAGAATTCCTATGGGGGAATGCGGGATGAGGATCGGAACAAGTATGGTGACGGGGACAGGGACAGAAACCCCATACTATTTCTAACGCCTGAAACACGCCGGAACCCGGTAACAGCAAGGCCTCAGGGCCCTTCGGGAGGGACTGATGCTGCGGAATGAGCCAGGGGCCTGAGGAATTTGGGTTATCTCCTTAAGACTCCGTTTCCCTTATTCCGGCACTCCATTACCCCAGTCCGGCTCTCCGTTCCCCTTATCCCGCCCCCTTGCCTGCGCCATTCCGGGGATTTTGGGGCAATAAAAAAGCGGCCCTGAGACCGCTCTTTTTCTTTGGAGTTTCCTCCGGGGATTACCCCTTATCAGTCATTGGCCATGTCGCCGATTTCGCTGAGGCCCTTGGCCAGCTCGTCAGTGGCGATCTCGGCTGCGGTAGGAACGGTACCGTCCTCGCGAACCTGGATCCTTCCCTCTTCTGCCTGACGGCGGCGGCGCTCATGATAGCTGAAGCCGGTGCCGGCCGGAATGAGACGGCCCACAATGACGTTTTCCTTAAGACCGCGGAGCTCGTCCACCTTGCCGGCCACTGCGGCTTCGGTGAGCACGCGGGTGGTCTCCTGGAAGGAGGCGGCGCTGATAAAGGACTCGTTATTGAGGGAGGCCTTGGTAATACCCATCAGGATGCGGTTGAAGACCACCGGACGCTTGTGGAGTCTGTTAAGCTCTTCGTTAACGCTCTTGACGTAGGAGTACTCGGCCTGTTCGCCCTTGATGAACTCCTTGGAGTCACCCGGATCCACAATCTCGCACTTTCTCAGCATCTGGCGGGCGATCATTTCAATATGCTTGTCATTGATCTTTACGCCCTGGAGACGGTATACCTGCTGCACTTCCGAAACGATGTAGTTGGCCACGGCCTCAACGCCCCGGAGACGCAGAATATCGTGCGGAGACTCCGGACCGTCGGCGATGGGCTCGCCCTTCTTCACCTCGTCGCCGTCAATGACGTTAACATCGCGGGAGGAGGAGATGGCGATCTCGAAGGGCTCCAGAACCTGACCTTCAGGGCCGGTCTCGGTGGGAGTGATGATGATCTTCTTCTTGATGCGGGTTTCCTTGCCGAAGCTGACCACGCCGGAGTACTCTGCCAGAATGGCCGGCTCCTTCGGGTTTCTGGCCTCGAAGAGATCCGCAACGCGGGGCAGACCGCCGGTGATGTCCTTGGTTCCGGCAACCTTCTGCGGAATGGAAGCGATCACATCACCCGGGAAGATTTCCTGATCTTCTTCGATACGCACAATGGACTTGGCGTGAAGCATGTAGGTAACTTCCTTGCCGTTGGCGTCCACCACCGGCTGGCCGTTCTCGTCCACCAGGTAAATGGTAGGACGCATGTCGATAACAGCCTTGTAGGCGGTCATCTGAGCCACGTAGTTGCGGTAGTTCTTTTCCTGAGCATCATAGACCTTCTTGTCGGCCTTCCACTGCGCCAGGCGGATCTCGAACTCCTTCACCTTCTCGGTATCCTTCACATCCTCATCGGAAAGGGTCGGCATTTCCCCCGGATTGTACTTGGGCTTGCCGGGATTCACCGGAGCTACCTTGCGGTTGGCGGATTCCCGCACCTCGATGTAGGAGTTGCCGGTGCCTTCGTCTTCCTTGCGGTCGATGGTCACACCGATTTCCATGTCGCGGAACTTCACAAAGCCGTGGTATTCGGACAGGGTCGGATGAGCGTGAGCGTCCCACTCGGCCACGGTGGTGTTGCTCACCACCTTTTCGCCGTTCTTAACATAAAGCACGGAGCCGTAAGGGAGCTTGTGGCTCTCGAACTTCTCATCGTCAACGTACAGATGCGCGGAACGGGATACCACCACCAGCTTGCCGTCCTTTCTGACGAAGGTGCGGGCGTTGATGATCACCTTGCCGGCGCGCTTGACCACTACGGTGTTGTCAGCCGCAGCTGCGGAAGCCGCGCCGCCGATGTGGAAGGTACGCATGGTAAGCTGAGTGCCCGGCTCGCCGATGGACTGAGCGGCCATAACGCCGACGGCTTCGCCCTTGTTCACCAGGATGCCCCGGGCCAGGTCGCGGCCGTAGCAGCGGGCGCAGATGCCGTACTTGGCGT
>NZ_JBGVBR010000178.1:0-15811 GCF_045225735.1 Succinimonas sp.
CTTTACGGACGGTGAAAAATGCATCTTTGAAGATATCAGGAAATACTTCAGCCACTCAAAATACGTTATCTACCTTGACTGGTATCATGCCCAGAACAAAGTCATCAATCTGACTTCAACCGCGATCAAGTCGGTAAGGGTGGATGATCCCCGAGGCGAAGCTGAGTACTATGCCAGGGGCAGCAAAAAAGGACAGATCAGGAAAAGGGACAAAACATCACTGTCGAAATTGTATGCCAGAGCAATATGCAGGATTCTGTGGAGCGGCAATGTTGATGAGGCCATTGATTACATTGGCCACATACCTCCCGAAGACATTAAAGACCCCGGCTGGCTTGAGAAGCTCAAAGACTATATCAGAGGAAAATCGTCATACATAACATGCTACTCGCTGAGGAGGCGCGCCGGGCTGCGGAACTCATCCAACGGAGTTGAAAACGAAAACATGATTCTCATTGCCAACCGCCAAAAACACAAAACCATGAGCTGGCAGAGAAATGTAAGTCCAGCGCTTGCTGCACTTTCTGCGGTATTCGCTAACGATGAAGCAGACTCCTGGTTCAACCGCGGTGAATTGCCTTTCAGTGTATGTGCACCAACGGATACAGATGATTCGGAATCGGTAGAAATGGATGAGCCACCATTCTCTGAAGAGCCGATTATTGATGCACTGACAACGGCAATTCAGGGCAGTCAAAAAGCTGCTGCATAAATACATGTTAATTAGTTGC
This sequence comes from Succinimonas sp., assembly GCF_045225735.1. Classification (NCBI taxonomy): domain Bacteria; kingdom Pseudomonadati; phylum Pseudomonadota; class Gammaproteobacteria; order Aeromonadales; family Succinivibrionaceae; genus Succinimonas; species Succinimonas sp. Next base: position 732 of record NZ_JBGVBR010000178.1, read on the forward strand.
AACAGCTAATATGAAACAGCTCGATATTTTCTTCTGGAATCCCGGAAAGACGTAGTTTTTCGGCAATAGTCTGCATCAGGCATGACTTCCCGCACCGGCGCACTCCGGTGATCACCTTGATAATGCCGGTATCATGAAAAAATCCCCGCATTTTCCTGAGGTAGTTTTCCCGTCGGTAGAGTTTCATGGCTTTATCCTGTCAGGAGATCTGGCATGGTCAGACAATTATATGTTAGGAGTCAGAGTTATTTTGGGGTTAAGGCGGCATCTTTTGAACTTTTTGCAAAATTTACCCCCTTAACTGCCAAATAACGCAGGAAGTGTGCACAAAGTTCATTTCGGAAGACAGTAATTCCTGCAGCTACTACAACTCCTTTTGCCGAAGACAACTCTTTTTGCACTCAGGAATGAAGATGAACCTGCCGGAAAAGCCTGATTTCGGAAAAGTTCGGTTCCCCGGCAAGCAGAAAGCTGTAACCCGAAACTCTGCGCAGATGTTACTGAAAAAACCCCGCCGAAACCGGAACAAAAGAACCTCTTGTGATAAGATTATGGCAAGGCTAATATCAGTTAATAACAGTTGCAGCGTCAGGAGAAAAGACATGGAACTCATACAAAGCTTTTCGGTAGACCATACCCGCATTGTGCCCGGTATTTTCACCAGCAGAGTTGATCATCTGGGAGAGTATTCGGTTACTACCTATGACATCAGACTTAAAAGACCGAACAGGGAGCCCGTCATTGACGTGGCGGCCATGCATTCTCTTGAACATATCATTGCCACTTACCTTCGCAACGATCCGGACTGGAAAAACGAGGTTATTTACTGGGGCCCCATGGGCTGCCTTACCGGCTTTTATCTCATACTCAAGGGGAGCCGCTCTTCCCGGGAGCTTTATGATTTGATGCTGAGAGCCTTCAGGTCCGTAAATGACGTGAAGGAGGTGCCCGGCACCGCTCCCGAAAACTGCGGTTACTGCCGCATGCATAACCTGGAGATGGCTAAGTGGTATGCCAATGAGTTTGCCGCTTATCTGGAAGGAAATCATGATAACAGCGCTGTCTTTGAGTATCCCAAGACTGAACGCCTCGTAACAGAGGACGGGCAGCATTTCTATGATTCATAAGCGCGGAATCATGCGGCGGCTTCGTCTGAGATGATTTTGCCTGCCTGATTTCGGACAATTTTTCGGAGGATTTATGAACACACTGCGTAAAATTCTTGCTGCCGGCCTTTTGTCCGGTCTTTCCCTTGGCGGATCAGCTGCCCTGGCGGCGGAAACCGATACTCTGGTGGTGTACTTTTCCGCCACGGGGAGAACCGAGGTGGCGGCAGAGGCCATTGCCGCAGAGCTCAAGGCGGATACCTTTGCCCTGAATCCCGCGGTTCCGTATTCCGTGAAGGATCTGGATTACCGGGATCCTGAGAGCAGATCCTCAAAGGAACATCAGGATCCGTCCATAAAGCCGGAATACACGGGGGACGTGGCGGACTGGAATAAGTACGGCACCGTCTATATCGGCTATCCCATCTGGTGGGGCGAGGCTCCCAATATTGTGTACACCTTTGCCGAGAAGCATGACTTTTCCGGCAAGACCGTCATTACCTTCTCCACCTCCGGAAGCAGCGGCCATGGTCAGAGCTCCGAGCATCTGGCAGCAAAGGCCGGCGCCGGCACCTGGAAGCCGGGGAAGGGCTTTTCCAGCAGCGTGAACACTGCCGAAGTCAAAAAATGGGCCAGGGAAAGCCGGTAATCTGAACAGGCAGAGGGAGAATGTCAGAGCCTGATTAAAACTGAATGGAGGGCCGGTGTTTTCTTCCGGCGGTATTTTGAAGCCTTTCCGGGTGCGGGGAGGCTTTTTTTCTTTCCCGGAGCGTTTTTTTTCAGGATCACAGAAAAATGTTGCAAAAACACAGGCTGTATCGGGGTTTTACCGGCAAAAATATAATAGAATCAGTGTCACGAGCTTTTCCGGGGCTTTTCGGATTGCAGATTCAGGGGCCTAAAGAGGTACAAAAAGGGAGCGTCCATGGTAGCCGTAAGAACCAATCACGTCGGTCAGGACTTCAATCTTAAGGTCTGGGCCCGCGGCCTTCATGTAAAAGACTCGGATCGCGAAGAAATTCTTAAGGTGTTCGCCTACTGCCGCGATCACATGCCAGAAACCCTGGCCGAGGAAGAGAAGCTCACCAGAAGAGCGGCCGAAATAGTGGGCATCCTTCTTACTCTCCACATGGATCTTGATACCTACAAGTCCGCAATTCTCTATCCCCATCTTGAGGAGCATTTCTTTACTCTGGAGGAGGCCAACAGAGATTTCGGGCCGCGCATTTCCCGCATTCTCCATGGCGTGAAGGACATGGAGGCCATTAACTTCATGCATAATCTGTCCTCGGGAGCTATGGTTTCCAATGAGCAGGTGGACACCATCAGACGCATGCTCATCGCCATGATCGAGGACGTGAGAGCAGTGGTAATCAAGCTTTCCGAGAGAATTGCCGTGCTGCGGGAAAGCAAAAACATGGACGAGGAGGTAAAGGTGCTCTTGGCCAAGGAAAGCGCCAATATCTACGCTCCCTTAGCCAATCGGCTTGGCATCGGTCAGCTCAAATGGGAGCTCGAGGATCTCTCCTTCAGATATCTCCAGCCAGACACCTATAAGCAGATTGCCCGGCTTCTGGATGAAAAGAGAATTGATCGGGAAAACTACATCAATAATTTCGTGGCGGAGCTTTCTCAGGCCCTGAAAAGAGCCGGCATCGAAGCCTCCGTTTACGGCCGTCCCAAGCATATCTACAGCATCTGGCGCAAAATGCAGAAAAAGCATCTGGCGTTTTCGCAGCTTTACGATGTAAGAGCGGTGCGGGTTATTGTCAAGCACGTCCGGGATTGCTATGCCGCGTTGGGCATCGTGCATACCCGTTACCATCTTATTCAGCGGGAATTCGACGACTATATCGCAAACCCCAAGCCTAACGGCTATCAGTCCATTCATACCGTGGTTCTGGGGCCCGAGGGCAAGGCCGTGGAGATCCAGATCCGTTCCGAAAGCATGCACAAGAATGCCGAACTGGGCGTGGCAGCTCATTGGAAATACAAGGAAGGCGATACTCCCGGCATCAATTCCGAGTACGAAAAGCGCATTGCCTGGCTCCGCAAGATCCTCTCCTGGCAGGAAAACATGATGGAGACCGGAGCCATTGTGGAGGATTTCAAGAATCAGGTTTTCGAGGATCGGGTGTATGTGTTTACTCCCAAGGGCGATGTGGTGGATTTGCCGGCCGGAGCCACTCCTTTGGATATGGCCTACCAGATCCATACCGCTCTCGGACACCGCTGCACCGGCGCCAAGGTGGGCGGCAGCATCGTGCCCTTTACCTACAAGCTTCAAACGGGCGATCAGGTGGAGATCATCACCCAGAAGGAGGAAAATCCCAGCAGAGACTGGATGAATCCGGCCTACGGCTACATTGCCACCAGCAAGGCCCGTAATAAAATTGCGGCCTGGTTTAAGAAGCAGGATCGGGATAAAAATATTGAAGAAGGCCGGGCTCTCCTCCAGAAAACCATGGATCAGCATGGCATTAAGCTGGAGCGGGGCGAAATTCCCGGACTTCTTGATGAGGTTCTTAACAAGTACAACGCCCGGGATCATAAGGATATCTATGCCAAGCTGGGATCCGGGGACATCAGAATCAACCAGCTCATGAACTTCCTTGAGGAGAAGTTCAAGGAGAAATACGAAGAGCCGGACAATACCGAAGAGCTCCAGAAAACCATCGAGCAGAATCAGCAGCAGTGGCTTAATAACGCCAGACAGGCCAAGGGCAAGAGTCAGGTGATGGTTAACGGCGTGGGCAATCTGCTCACCCATATGGCCCGGTGCTGCCATCCGGTGCGGGGGGATGACATTGTGGGCTTTATCACCCACAGCGGCATCACCATCCACCGCCGGGGCTGCGATCAGCTGAAGCACATGGCCCAGAAAAGTCCGGAGCGGCTGGTGGAGGCCGAATGGGGCGAAAATTATTCCCAGGGCTATGCGGTGACCATTGTTATTGAGGCCAATGACAGATCCGGTCTTTTAAGGGATATTACCACCATTATTGCCAACGAAAGAATCAATGTGCTGGGGGTATCCTCCAGCTCCAATACCAAAATGCAGCTGGCTAAAATCGTCATCAGGATGGAGGTTTACAACATTAACGACCTCACGCGAACCTTATCCCGTCTTAATCAGATGCCGGACGTGCTGTCGGCCCGGAGAGAGTAGCACAGAAGAGAAGGAGCTTCCAGGAGCTCCTTCTTGCTTTCAGGAAAGGGCTTTAATAAAGCCGGTCACCACAAAGGCATTAACGAAGTCAATAAATAGAGCTCCCACCATGGGCACCACAAAAAACGCCTTCGGAGAGGCGCCGTTGGCTAAGGTGAAGGTGCGCATATTGGCCATGGCATTGGGGGTTGCTCCCATGGCGAAGCCGCACTGACCGCAGGCAATAACAGCGGCATCATAGTTTTTTCCCATGATGCGGAAGGTTATGAAATACGCAAACAGTGCCATAATGACGCATTGAACGGCCAGAATGGAAATAAGCGGCAGAGCCAGATCCTTAAGCTCCCAGAGGCGCATGGACATCAGAGCCATGGCCAGGAAGAACTCCAGAGAAATGGCGCCGATAGTGTAGATGGAAGCAACGGGAATGCTGCGCTTCGTAAAGTCCGCAATGTTGCGGATAACCGAGGCAATTACCATCGGCCCCAGATAAGCCGGAATAATGATCTCCATGCTGTTAAGCCAGCGGATAAAAAGGCTGCCCAGAGCTATGGAGATCGTCATGACAAGCGCTCCCCGGAGCAGGGTTTGGTCTGTCAGGAGGCTTGGTTTTTCTTCAGGGCGGTTGTCCTTAAAGGGCGTATCAGAGCTTTCTTCCTTGCAGGAAACCCGGTGCCTGGCCATGAGAAGCTTCCCTATGGGGCCTCCGATAACGGAGCCGGCCACGAGGCCGAAGGTAGCGCAGGCCACGGATACGGAAAGCCCGCCGGAAAGACCGTACTTTTCCAGCTCCGGGCCGAAGGCGGCGGAGGTACCGTGTCCTCCCGAAAGAGATATGGATCCGGCCGCCACTCCCAGGAGGGGATTTTCACCGCACAGGGCGGCAATGGAAACTCCTGCCGCATTCTGACAGAGTATCAGCAGAGTGGAGCAGATCAGGAACAGGAAAACCCCGATGCCTCCGTGAACCAGCATTTTGGCGGAGGCCATGAAGCCGATGCTGGTGAAGAAGGTCATCATAAAAAGATCCTTAAGCTGGCCGTCATAGGTAAAGCTGCAGATCCGGAATTCATAAAGGAGCAGCGTCACTATGGCAAACACCACTCCGCCGATAACGGGTGAGGGGATATAGAATCGTTTCAGGACGGGCAGGAGCATTTTAATGCCATGTCCGGCCAGAAGAAGTACGGTGGCTATCCCCAGCATGGCGGTCATATCAAGGTGATACGTGAAAATTTCGTTTTCCTGCATGGTTTCTCCTCCGCTTTCGGGCTCACGCCGGGAAGCTGTTTTTTCAGGGATTTTGTCTGAAACGGCTTATTTTATCAGAAAAGCCTCCGGTTTTATCTCCGGTATCCGTCATCCCCGTTTTCCGATTTTTCTGTAACCATGTTGCAGGTCAATCGTTCTCAAAATGTGATGAACCTGTCATTTTGCGTTCGCGAGCCAGAGATGCGCTAAACTCGGCCGGTCATCAGGCTGTTTTATGAAGAAGGAGCATCTTCTCTGTTTGCGCTGCCTTGATCTCAGGCTGGTTGTCCGGACGTGAAGTTTTGGTATATAATCATTTTTCGATGGATAATAGTTTTTTGTAATTAGCCTGACAAATATTATTAGTTAATTGTGTCTTAGAGGTTTATATGAAATTTTTAAAAATGACTGTAGCAGCTGTTTCTGTTTTTATCTGCCTGGGCTTTGCCGGGGTCAATGCCTACTGCACCAAGGGACACAGTGATGTAAGTCCTCTCTGCACAAAGTATATCAACCTTCAGGAGGGCGTGAAGGATTCTTGCAAGCAGTGCGCCGGAAATGCGAAATGCAAGGCCGGTGTGAATCTGTATGCCACTGATGCGGTAACCAGGGATCCGGATCTCGCGGATTACATGAAGAAGGAGCGGCTTTCCGCCATTAATTGCCGTTAAATCACCCGGGGTATGGCCGCAGGTTTCGTTTTTGCGGCTTAATCTCTGGGTTGTTGAATGCCCGAGCATTTGTTAAAATAGAGCCTGTATTAAATTCCCTGGCAGCATAGTTGGAATCTTTTGTTCAATTGTGCTGTTTTTTGTTTTCAGAATGTGGTTTTCTATGGTCAGCAAAACAAGCACTAAATTTATTTTTGTTACCGGAGGAGTGGTTTCATCTCTGGGGAAGGGCATTGCCGCAGGTTCTCTGGCAGCTCTTCTTGAAGCCCGCGGCATTGACGTAACCATGCTTAAACTGGATCCTTATATCAATGTGGATCCGGGAACCATGAGTCCGATTCAGCATGGCGAGGTGTTTGTTACCGAGGACGGCGCGGAGACGGATCTGGATCTCGGTCATTACGAGCGCTTTATTCGCACTAAAATGACCAAGAACAATAATTTCACCACTGGCAGAATCTACTCTGACGTTATCAGAAAGGAGCGGCACGGCGACTATCTCGGAGCCACCATTCAGGTTATTCCCCATATTACCAACGAGATCAAGGAGAAGGTGCTGCAGGGCAGTCAGGGGCATCAGGTGGCCATTGTGGAAGTCGGCGGCACGGTGGGCGATATTGAATCCCTGCCCTTTTTGGAGGCGCTGAGACAGCTGGCAGTGGAAATCGGCCGGCAGAATGCCATTTTCATGCATCTCACTCTGGTGCCTTATCTCAAGACCTCCAACGAGATCAAGACCAAGCCCACCCAGCACTCCGTAAAGGAGCTTTTGAGCATCGGCATTCAGCCGGACGTGCTTATCTGCCGTTCCGATACCAACATTCCGCTGCCGGAAAAGAAGAAGATCGCGCTTTTCTGCAATGTGGGCGAAAAAGCGGTTATTTCCCTCCGCGATGTGGATTCCATTTACAAGATCCCCACTCTTCTTAAAAATCAGGGGCTGGACGACTTCATTGTGGAGCGCTTCAGCATTGACTGCCAGCCGGCGGATCTTTCCGAATGGGAGCAGGTGGTGTATCAGCAGGCCAACAGCGAAGGCGAAGTGGTGGTCGGCATGGTGGGCAAGTATGTGCAGCTTCCCGATGCCTACAAGTCCGTTAACGAAGCCCTGAAGCATGCCGGCCTTAAGAACCGGGTGCATGTGAAGATCAAGTACATTGACTCCCAGAGCGTGGAAACCAACGGCGAGGAAACTCTCGAAGGCATCGATGCCATTCTGGTGCCGGGAGGCTTCGGGAACCGCGGCATAGAGGGCAAGATCATGGCGGCCCGTTTTGCCAGAGAACACAAGGTTCCTTATCTTGGCATCTGTCTCGGCATGCAGGTGGCCATTATCGAATATGCCCGGAATGTTGCCGGCATGACCGGAGCCAATTCCACGGAATTTGACCGGGAATGCCCGTATCCGGTTATCGGTCTTATCACCGAGTGGGTTAACAAGGAAGGACAGATCGAGGAAAGAAGCGAAGAGTCCGATCTTGGCGGCACCATGCGTCTGGGGGCTCAGCAGTGTCATCTAGCTGATGGTTCCCGGGTGCGGGAGCTTTACGGCAAGCCTGAGATCTACGAGAGACACCGGCACCGCTATGAGGTAAATAACAATCTGCTGCCAGATCTGGAATCCGCCGGTCTTAAGGTTACCGGTCTCTCCGCTGACAGACAGCTGGTGGAGATCGTGGAGGTGGCTAACCATCCCTGGTTTGTGGGCGTGCAGTTCCATCCGGAGTTTACCTCCACTCCCCGGGACGGCCATCCGCTGTTTTCCGGGTTTATCAAGGCGGCCATGGAGTATCAGGCCCAGACCAGGCATAATCAGCAGTAGTACAACAGACAGAGAGACTCCGCTTTCGGAGTCTTTATGGGAAACGGACGGTTCTCGGGGACTGTCCGTTTTTTCATTCTCCCCCGTTTCTTGTCTTTGGCTTCATCGTATCTTTCTCATCTTTCATATCAATCACATCATCATTTCATGCTTTTTCCGGTAATCTCAGGCTCAGACAGCGGAGCCGCAGAGGGCTGTTGTATTTCAGTGATTTTCATTACTTGCATTCTCAGATCTCAAAAACCTATTGACATACTAGGTGACTATGTTTATATTTGAGCAAGGTCGGGCCCGGGGCTGTAAAGCCGTAAAAGGTCAGAGAGCGCGGCCGGCCGGAAATACGAAGTTTCTGAAAGGCGATATGAGAGTTGTGAGTGCGTTTTTATGAATGATTGCGGTTTTACTACGTTACTTCTCCATGGAAAAAACTCCCGGAGTTATCCTCAGGGGGCCATACTCCCTCCGATTTCTCAGGTAACAGCCTTTCAGTACGAAAGCATGGAGGATCTGGAAAGGGTTTTTGCTCATAAGAGTCCCGGTTTTGCCTATACCAGAATCGGCAATCCCACAGTCTCCGCTTTTGAAAACAGGATTAATGAACTGGAGGGCGGTTTTGGCGCCGTCGCCACGGGGAGCGGGATGGCGGCTATAGTCACCGCTATCCTGGCAGTGTGCGAAAGCGGTGATGAGATTATTGCCGGGGCCGGACTGTACGGCGGGACAATTGATTTGTTTCATGATCTGGAAAAGCTTGGCATTCATACCGTGTATGCCGACAGGCTGGATGCTGATGCGGTCAGGAGCCTCGCGACCGACAAAACCAGACTGGTTTTCGGGGAGCTTATCAGTAACCCGTCTCTGGCGGTGCTGGATGTTCCGGCTCTTGCAAAGGCAGCTCATGAACAGGGAGTACCCCTTTTTGTGGATTCCACCACGGCAACTCCGTATCTGGCAAGACCGCTGAGTCTGGGAGCGGATGCGGTCATCCATTCCACCTCCAAGTATATCAACGGCGGCGGAAATTCCGTGGGCGGCATTATTGTGTCCGGGGGCTCCTTCAGCTGGGATTTTGATCGGCATCAGGCGCTTTCCGGCTTCAGACAGTATGGGAAGCTGGCCTTTCTGGCCAGGCTGAGAGCGGATATTTTTGCCAATCTCGGCACCTGCCAGAGTCCCATGAATGCCTATCTGACATATATCGGAGCAGATACCCTGGGGCTCAGAATGGACAGGATCTGCAGTAATGCCGATGCTCTGGCTCGGCGTCTCGCGGAGGAACCCGATATTACGGTGAACTATCTTACTCTTCCCGGGCATCCATACCATGAGTATGCGGAACGGGAGCTCGGAGGCCTGGGGGGCGGCATTCTGACCCTGAGAGCCGGAAGCAGAGAAAGAGCCTTCAGGATCATAAATTCCCTGAAGTATGCCCGGATCGCCAGCAACCTGGGAGATCTCAGGACTCTGGTTATCCATCCGGCCTCCACTCTCTATGTCAGAACCAGTAAAGCCGAGGCGGAAAAGGCCGGAGTCTTTGAGGACACCATCCGCATCAGCGTAGGGATTGAGGATCCGGAGGATCTTATTCAGGATTTTCTTCAGGCCGTGGCGGTTAGCAGAGAAGAAAGGGCTTAACAGAAAAAGTGATTAACAAAAAAGGGCCTTAGCAGAAATGACAGCCGCAGTAAGAGCTTTAATGACGGAAAGGGTTTGGGCCGGAATTACGCAGCATGCCCGGACAGCCTATCCGGAGGAATGCTGCGGGGCGCTTTTGGAAGTTTCCGGTGAAGCAGGCTCAGTCATCATTGCCGGCTTTCGGCCCCTGAGAAACCTGGCGTCCGGAAAGCCCGGCGCCGGGGACAGCAGGCAGCGGAGCTATCAAACGGATCCCCGGGAGCTTCTGGAGCTTGAGCGGGAATGCGGCAGTCAGGGCTTTACAGTGATTGGTTTTTATCATTCCCATCCCGGAGCAGCCGCGATGCTGTCCCGGCGGGATACAGAGGGCATGGTGCCCGGATGCATTTATGCGGTGATTTCCGTATATGGTCATGAATTACAGGATATTTCTGATATCAGATTATGGATGAAGCCTTCAGTAGCAGACTGGCCTTCTGAACTGAAGCTGGAATTATTTAAGGAGACAGGACTGTGAAGGTTTTTATTTCAGCGACACTGCGTTCGTTTTTCGGTCGAAGTACCACCGAGGAGGTGCAGGGCAATACCGTAAATGGAGCTTTAAAGGAGTTAAGCGATCGTTTTCCCGAGGCCAGAAAGGGACTTTGGGATGATAAGGGTGAACTCCGGAGCTTTATCAGAATTTTTGCCGGAGAAGCCGACTGGACAGACAAGAACATGCATGACACTCCGGTGCCTTCAGGTAGCCAGCTCCTCCTCCTTCCCCTTATTACCGGCGGCGCTCCGGAGGAGGGGATAATTTCCGAAGCTCGGAGAAAGCAGGTATCTCTGGACAATGCAGAGGTAGATCAATTCAGCCGGCATCTTCTGCTCCGGGAGATTGGCGTCAAGGGGCAGAAAAAAATAAAGGCCGCCCGAGTAGCGGTTATCGGAGCCGGCGCTCTGGGCGGGCCGGTGCTGCAGTACCTGGCGGCAGCAGGGGTGGGCACTCTCAAGATTGTGGATTTCGACACAGTGGCTGTTCCCAACCTGCAGAGTCAGGTGATCCATGGTTTCCGGGACATCCGGCGTCCCAAGGCGGCTTCGGCCCGGGATAAGGTCAGGGCCATTAATCGCCGCACAGAGGTAATTGCCGAGAATATAAAGGTTGACGCCAGCAACGTTCTGTCAGTCATCGACGGTTTTGATCTCGTGATTGACTGCACAGATAACTATCAGGCGCGCTACATTCTTAATGATGCCTGCGTCATTTGCGGGATCCCTCTGGTATACGGCGCTGTTTACCAGTATGAAGGGTGGGTCAGCATTTTTAACTATCAGGGCGGGCCGTGCCTGAGGTGTCTCTTTCCGGCGCCGCCTGAGCCGGGGCTGGTGCCCACCTGCGCCGAGGGCGGCACCATAAGTCCGCTTTCCGGCATTATCGGGAGCATTCAGGCCACAGAGGCTCTGAAGCTCATTATCGGCATCGGCGAGCACCTTTCCGGAAAACTCCTCAGGGTGGATACCCTGGGACTCAGATCCGAGGTGCTGGAGGTAAGACACCGGGATGACTGTCAGGTTTGCGGCAGCGCCCCGACAATCAGAGAGCCTAAGAACTACGACTATGAAGAGCTCTGCGGCCTCAGAGAGGATCCCGCGGAGGAGCCGGTGGCCACTATCGCTCCGGAGGATCTGGCGCGGCGCATCGAGAACGGCGAGCCTCTGACCATTGTTGATGTCAGAGAGCCCCACGAGCGTTCGATTCTGCGCTTCTCGGGAGCCATTGTTATTCCGATAGGACAGCTGGCCCGGAGACAGCGCGAGCTTAATCCGGAGCACGATACCGTGTTTATCTGCAAAGAAGGCAAGCGGAGCATCCTGGCGGTGAAGACCCTGCGGGAGGCCGGTTATGCGGGACCGGCATACAGTCTCAGAGGAGGACTGGATGCCATGAAGGATATTATTCTGTCCAATGAAGGCGGCTGGATCTAGGCCGGCAGATTTGGAGGGAATGAGTTATGAGAAGCAATTTTCTGATTTTTTTAGGAGAATGAAATGTCAGCAGAAAATGTAAACAACAGTGGGATTAATGCCCTGGGATCTCAGGCGGCCTACAATCTGGCCAACGTTACCAAGACCAGGCCGCAGTTTGGCTCCCTGACCCCCAAGTGGCTCACCAGATTTCTGGAGTTCAAGGGGCTGGAAACCGGCATTTTCCGGGTGAATCGCGTGGTTGAGGGCGATACTCCTCTGGATGTGCTGTGCAGCCAGACCAAGAAGTCTGACATTATTCCCGAGGGCTATGTAGAGTATGAGACCCAGCCTCGGGAGTACCGGCTTAACTCCATTTCCACCATTATCAATGTCAATACCGCTATTGAGGATGTGTACAGTTCGCCCTATGATCAGGTGCAGGAGCAGCTTTCTCTGGCGGTTGATTCTTTGAGAGAGCGTCAGGAGAGCCAGCTTATCAATAATGATGACTACGGCCTCCTCAAGAACGTGGCTGATTCTCAGAGAATTCAGACCAGAAACGGAGCTCCGACCCCGGATGATCTGGATGAGCTCATTACCAAGGTGTGGAAGGAGCCGTCGTTTTTCCTGGCTCACCCGAGAGCTATTGCCGCCTTTGAAAGAGAATGCACCAAGCGCGGTGTTCCTCCGGTGGTTATCAATCAGGCCGGCGGCACCTTTGTAACCTGGCGCGGCATTCCCCTGATCCCCACCGACAAGCTTCTGGTGGACGGTCTTAAGAATCCGGTATCCCAGAGCGGCAAGACCAATATCCTTCTGGTCAGAACCGGCGAAGCCAAGAGAGGCGTTATCGGTCTCTTCCAGGCCGGGCTCAAGAACGAGCATTCCAGAGGCCTTTCGGTACGGTTCCGCGGTATTGACAACAAGGGCGTTGCCTCCTATCTGCTGTCTCTTTACTGCTCCGCTGCCGTTCTTGCTGATGATGCTCTGGCTGTTCTTGAGGATGTAGAGGTTGGCGAATACCATGACTACAACGATTAATGCCGCAGGTTCCCCGGAGGTTCTTTACGGAGTTCCTGCCGCGGCGGAGCTGGAGGCCCTGGCGAATCAGCTGTTCCCGGATTTAATCGGGGAGGCGGCTGTTCCCTCCGGGACAGTTCCGGCCGCGCCGGCCGAGGCTCCGGCAGCAGCGCCTGAGGTTCCCGCCGTCGGTTACGGCATCCCTGCCGGGACGTCCTTTGACTGGGAGCATCCCTTTGCCGCGGCGCCTTCAGGAGCAGAGACCGAGAAGCTTTCTCCCGGCTACGCTCCGGTGGTGCTGTCTGCCAGCGATGCGGCTTCAGGGAAGGTTCCGGAGCAGACAGCGGCTCCCGGCGCCGTTACGCCCCGGGGCAGCAATGACTCCATTCGCATCGGCAGCAAAACATTGGCAGAGATCCGCGGAGATTTTCCGATCCTTGCGGAAAAGGTCAACGGAAACAATCTGGTATGGCTGGATAACGGCGCTACCACCCAGAGACCGCAGCAGGTAATAGACCGGATCTCCTACTATTACCAGCATGAAAACTCCAATGTGCATCGCGGAGCTCATACCTTGGCAGCCAGATCCACTGATGCTTATGAAAACGCCCGCGATATCGTACGGGACTTTATCGGAGCGGGATCCTCCAGCGAAATTGTGTTTGTGCGGGGCACCACCGAGGCCATAAATCTGGTGGCCAATGCCTACGTAAAACCGACTTTGAAGCCCGGAGACGAGATCATTGTTTCCATTCTGGAGCATCATGCCAACATTGTGCCGTGGCAGCTTATCGCGCAGAAAACCGGAGCGGTGATCCGGGTTATCCCCTGCGATGAAACCGGGCAGCTAATTATGTCGGAGTACGATAAGCTCTTTACCAGCCGGACAAAGTTTGTGGCAGTAACCCATGTATCCAACGTGCTGGGCACTGTTACTCCGGTGGCCGAGCTTATTGCCGGAGCGCATCGGCACGGGGTGAGAATCCTGATTGACGGAGCGCAGTCCGTGGCTCATATCCCGGTTAATGTCTCGGCTTTGGATGCGGATTTCTTTGTGTTCTCGGGACATAAGATCTACGGTCCTACCGGTATCGGGGTGGTTTACGGGAAGAAGGAGCTTTTAAGAAGCGCCGAGCCCTATCACGGAGGCGGCAACATGATCGCCGATGTTACCTTTGAACGGACTCTTTACAATGACGTGCCCAATAAGTTTGAGGCCGGCACCGGCAGCATTGCCGATGCGGTAGGGCTGGGAGCCGCGCTTTCCTATCTGTCGTCCATCGGGATGCCGTGCGTGCACCGCTGGGAGCATGATCTCCTGCAGTATGCTCTTAAGGAGCTCCGCGCGGTGCCGGGACTGACCCTGGTAGGCACGGCCCGGGACAAGGCTTCTGCTTTGGCCTTTAAGCTCAATGGCTATTCCGATGACGAGGTGGGGCGGAGACTGGACAGCTTCGGCATTGCCGTGCGTACCGGACATCACTGCGCCCAGCCGGTGCTTCGGAGATTCGGCTATGAGAGCGCGGTCAGACCGACACTGGGCATCTATAACTCTCCGGAGGACATTGATGCTCTGGTCAGAGCGCTGAGGTCTTTTGCCTGACAGAGGCTCCGGACGGCATGCCGTCCGGGGTTTCCCAGGGCTTTCAGGTAAAGATGACATGAAGACCGCATACAATACAGACGAGATCCGGGATCTGGTGCAGGGGATCATAGCCGATATCGACGGCACCAAGAATATTGACGATATCGATTTTTTTCATAAGCCGGACAAAGCAGAGGTAAGGGAAATCATCGATAACCTTTTCCGCATTGTTTATCCCGGCTATTTTAGGGATCGTTCCTTCAAGATTTACAACCCGGAGCATGGCTTTGCCGTAATTCTGGAGGACGTTTTTTACCACCTTAACAAGCAGGTAGTCCAGGCTTTGGATTTTTGCCGGCTTCGGGGCGTCATGACCGGGGAGGAGCGGGCCCGGGAGGCTTACCGCATCACCCGGGAATTTATGAGACGCCTTCCCGCTGTGCGCCGTTTGGCGGAGACGGATCTTCTGGCCGCCTATGACGGGGATCCGGCGGCCGGGTGTTTGGAGGAGATTATTCTGGCCTATCCCGGACTTAGGGCCAGCACGGTATACCGCTTGGCTCATGAGCTTTATCTTTTGCGGGTTCCGGTATTGCCTCGGCTGATGACGGAGTACGCTCATGCCGAAACTGGCATTGATATTCATCCGGGAGCAGTTATCGGGAGAAGCTTTTTTATTGATCACGGTACCGGCATTGTTATCGGGGAAACGGCGGTAATCGGCCAGAATGTCAAGATCTATCAAGGGGTTACCCTGGGAGCCATTTCCACCCGGGGCGGCCAGAAGCTTTCGGGAAAAAAGAGGCATCCCACCATCGGCGACAATGTGACCATTTATGCCGGTGCTTCCATTCTGGGCGGGGAAACG
>NZ_JBGVBR010000179.1:0-6604 GCF_045225735.1 Succinimonas sp.
AATGCGTCAAGATCAACCTCTTTGGAAGACAGGAGCGTCTTCAGGGTTTTAACGAGTTCTTTGCTCTCTGAAAGCTCTGATTCTTTCTTCTTGAGTGTATTAGTGAGTTTGCTGATCTCTTTATTTTGTTCTTCGATGGTTTTGTCTTGCTTTTGAATTGCTGCAGTTTGTTCTTTAATGGTTGCTTTCAGTTCTTTAGTGGTTAAGGTAAGTGTTTCGACTAATTGCCGCATAGCCGCGAGCTCAGCGTAAAGGAGCTCTAAGTTGACAGAACCGGTATCGTGCTGACTGAGTGGAAGGTCGCTATTTGTAATCTTAACTTCCATTGCAAATCCCTTCAGCATGCCCCGATTTCTGTGTGCGATATGTTACGGATTCACCAGTACTCTTGTCAAGAATTCCTGAAGGCCTAAAATAGGGGTTTAAGACCTAATACCGAATTTGTTAGGCAATATTCTGAATGTCCATACAGTGTATCGGTTTCAACACAAGTGTCAAACAATAGGCACAAGCGGAATCGGCTTGTGTAATCTATTGCGGAACAATGTCCGCCGTTGCTTAAAACCTTGGCTGTCATGGTACCTGATATTGAGGTATTTTATCTGACCGGATATCCGAGAACTTACTTTAACGGACGGAAAACCCGGCTCTGGTTAAGAGCCGGTCAGCACCTTATGAGCCACGGGCGAAGTTAAAATCTGAAGGGTTTTCTTAACCAGTTTCCGGTCTTGCCAGGATCCCTCTCACAGCTTATCAGGATCCCAGTTCGGATCTTCAGGTTTGCCGAAGCGGAGCTTCTTCTGCGGATCCACATCTTCAAGGTCAATCCAGATGTCTCCGTCCGATCTCATCACTCCGTCGCATACCGGCACAAATTCCTTGGTGTAGAGGGGGTATTCAAGCCAGCTCGGATCCTCGAACTTTATGAACCAAGCGTAGTAATCGTCAAGCCAGAGCACAAACCTTGCATCAGGGTGCTTCTCCCACAGCTTCTTAATGGTGGTCTTTTCTCCGCTCATTTTAAGCCTCCGTAACATTCTCAATTCCTTATCAAATCTGTATACATGATAACAATATTCGCGTTATATGTCAATAGATTTTAGTCTGATAATAACATAAAGTTATGGTAACAAATTTGAACATTTCATGCCTGTAATGATTCCGCTGACGGCGGGAACAGGCGGAATGAAACAGCAGTTTCATAAAGCCGCCGGAGATAGGGTGGTTTTAGCGCGAATCTACACCTGCCTCCCGCCGGAAAACAGGGATCAGCTTTTGTGGAAGAGGATGTATGAACGAATTGCCCGGCGGGGGGAAGTTAAGCCGGGCAGGGGACTGAGACTGCCGGAAGAAATACTTCACGCAAGATCATTTGCTTTCGGAATATCAGAGCTCTCGCAATCCGCTTTTACCGGAAAACCGCCCCAGGAATTGTGAGGGAACTGATTTATTCAGCTTCAGACTTCGCTGCAATTCCGTTAAAGGGTTCCGGCAAAGGTATTTTGGAGCCGTATTTGAAGAAGCATTCTGTCATAAATACAAAGAGACTGTCGTAGGAATCGCACATTGCATCCTCGGGGAATTTTGTCCTTATCTGAGTCCACAGCCTTTTTGACCAGATCCCTCTTTTTATGTACTCATGAGGCCGGAAGCCCAGAATCTCTCCTTTGGCGTTGTCCGGTCCCCATTTTTCCCGGAAGTTGATCCCCAGGTAAAAGTCCTTTTCCGAAGCAAAGCCTTTTTTCCGGTAGCGGTCATCAGACAGCAGGAAGGTGGTGCCACCGCCGCCGCAGGGCGCGATTTCAATATACTCGTTAGGATCCCGGGGCGTGGGGGCAATGTACCAGACGGCAATAAAGCGTCTGCTGCTGATGGCTTTGTTAGCGAACCAGAAGCAAAGCTGGGATGTGGATACCCGGGGTTTTACCGTGTCCCCGAATGTCTCCGTAACCAGCTTCACGAACCATTTCAGCCGTTCAAGCACTGCGGGATTCCGGCACTGCACCTTACTGAAGAAATCGTTGACGTCGGATGATTTTGAATTGTTCCCCTTTTTATTGGCTTCGATGGCTACGGAGTCCACGGAGGAAACGGTGGTAACCGCTGACATGCCCAGAAGCTCGGTCATTTTGGCAGGGAAGATTTCCGCATTGGGGCACAGGAAGCGGATCTTGTTTAACAGCCGGGAGACGTAAATGGCTCTGTTGGAAAGGTACAGGCTTTTCTGGCAGGCCCGGTACAGGATCTGTTCCCAGATTTCATCAAACTCGGAAAGAGCGCTGAGAGCTTCAGCCTTATCGGCGCTCAGGGGTTTAAGTCTGAAATCCAGCGCTGAAGCTTCGTCCCATTCCGGAAAATTCGATTCCTGTATCAGAAGGTCGTATATATCCGGATAGGCCACCTGAATGCACACCAGCCCGAAATTCATAGTCTTGTCTGCAACGGTCATATCCGCCTCTTTGATGCCGTGTTCTCTTTCCTTTTTGAGCTTTATCCGGTGCATGATGTCGATAAGGGAGAGACTGTTGAGAAGGCGCTTTATGGAACGCGGGTTGGTGCCGGTGGAAAGAAACACCATGTCAGCCAGAATCTCGGAGACCCGGAGCTTTTCTTCGCTGACCGTAAGCTGTTCCTGAAGCTCCCTGTGTGAAAACACGCCGATGTTTTCCACCGACTTTTCCACAAAACCAGTAATGTCGTAGGCTCCGACAGGCATGGAGAAGGGCATCTGGATGATCTTATCGAAGAAGGAGCGGTAGGCTCTTTCGTCCATCTGGGATTCCGCGCCGAACTTGGCTTTAAGGCCTTTAACCACCACCTCGTAGTCAATGGCCAGAACAAAAATGCAATTATCCACCTCAAAGAGGTTTTTAAGAAGCTCCAGGATATGCACCGCGTTTTCGGGCGGGATGCGGTCAAGGTCGTCAATGAAGAACATGAAGCCCTTTTTGCTGGTTTCCCGGAGCTCCCGATCCCTGGCCAGACATTGCCGGATCACCTCGGAAAACGCATCCCGGAATTCGCTGGGCCTGACCTCGTCAAGTTCTGCGTCCTGCAGTTTTTTGTCCCCGTTTACCACGCTGGCAAAGGTGTCAACGCCTTTGGCTCCGTCCAGCCCCATGGCATTGAGCCCAGCCTGGGCGGTGGCCTTTACCAGTACCACACTGGCTCCCTTGAGGAATGTAAGCGCCTTGTTTTTGAGATTTGACACCACTTCGGAATTCTTTCCGGATCGGCTTTCCAGGATTCGGCTGCAGGAAACGGTAAGTCCCTTGATGACGTTAACCAGAACGTCTTCCGGGCTTTTCATCATGGAGTATTCCCACATATTGACCCAGACCCCGTGAAATGGCTTTGCGGGATCCATCGCATCCGCATCATCGCAGAGCCGGGATTTTATCTGGTTCATGAAAGAGGTCTTTCCGGATCCCCATTCCCCCTGTATGGCGATGGTGGTGGGCATGCTGGCGGAGGACAGAAAGCTGCTTAAAGCATCAACATAATCGCTGACGCCCAGAAGGTCGTCTCCGCTGCCTTTAAGAGGGGAGTCGATGATGTTTGTGTATTTCATACCGGTTCCGTATTTCTGAGGATAAATTGCAAAATCGCTGACTGCGGCATGATTAACGGAAAAAGGGGCAGTCGGCAGTAACTCAGGGAGAAAGAAAGGGCGGTTTGGCCGCTGCTGAGTCTCCCTGAAAGATGCTTAAGAGCAAGATTGCGAGTCCCGTTTTTTCAGTTACGGGACTTCTGTTCTCTTGATCCGGAATTACCTTTTGGCAATATCAAAAGCCTTTTGAACAAGCCGCTGTTTATCATTTGTTGAAATATTGCTTTCATCAAGATCCTTCAGTAATTCATTTACCAATACTTCAACCTTTTCATGAATCTGCCTTTCTCTTTCATCCTCTCTTTTCTGATCGCTGAGCTTTGCATATAACTCGCTGTAATTCTGTAAAATGGCGCCAATGGCCAGATTCAGCAGCAAATATGCTCCGAAAATGAACCAGCAAACGAAATAGAAGCTGACAATCCAGGGCGGCGCATCTATCACCTTTAATTTCGAGGCAATAATCAAATTGCTTCTGTAGGTGCTCCACGACTGTTCGGAAATAACCTTAAGAAGACTGAACATGGATTCAGGAACAGTGCCAAACGGATCTATATTATCAGCTGTGAAATAATATGATGATTCCTTTACGAATTCGTGATATGCGTTCATGCGATCTGCTTTATAATCCGCGGCAGGCATTCTGAATAAACTCATGCCGATAATGCCAAAAACATACAGGAAGACCAGCATCAAACACATAATCCGATACAGAGAAATGACAGATTTCATGAGAATTTTAATAATAGTGCTCAACTCCTGATTAAGAGTTATAAATCGAGCAATTCGCAGCATTCTGACGACTCGGAGACACATCAGAATACTGTTCTCAAAAAATAATTTTTCTGGAATCAGACAGCTGGTGATAATGATAATATCAAATACCTGCAGAGGATCGGAAATGAATTTCTTAAAGGAACCGGATGCTAAATATCTAATGAGAATTTCAAAGCAGTAAATTGCGGTGCAAGTGTAGTCAAAATACTCAAGCCATGTACTTCTTTGAGTTAGCATAATGCCGGCAGAGATGGCATTAAATATAATCAGTATGCTGATAAATCCCTCAAATTTTGTAGTCAGGCGATGTTTTTCTTGATCTATGAACAAATAGATAAACTTCTTTAAACTTCTGAACATCTAACACCTTTACTAATTTTTTTTTATAATTTAATCAACATGCATAAGTGTGGCGCAAGGTACAGGATATTTTAAACAAGGCAATTATGTTTTCAGGACTGAATATCCCGTACCAGGTTGTTTATGAAAGAATATCCTTGATTAAGAAATGAAAAACAGCCGCAATCATGGCGTCCGCCTCCCTTTCAATGCCGGGAATGGTTATCGCATCAACGGGGCAAACCTTGTGTCCGACTCCCAGGCAGGCACTGTTCCCTGCAATTACAATACCGTTCTTAACATGGCCGATGCGCCTGCCAACACCGGGACATGCAGAATTTCCCTCAAAAATAAACCCGTTCTTAACATTGCCAATTCGTCTGCCCACACCAAGACATGCAGAATTCCCTTCAAAAATAAATCCGTTCTTAATGTTGCCAATTCTGGTGCGCTCATGATAAATAAACCCGCGATCAAACATAAACGGACATCTTGCCATGATGTACTCCTTACAACGATGGTGCAAAACACAAAAAAATTAACAATGATTTAAAATTTACTGAAAAATGCATCTCCTTGTTAAAGTCAGAATTCTATGGCTTCAACATTGGGATTGTTTGCTAATTGCAGCAGTTTATCAACCTGCTTCAGCGGGGTTTCCTTTACAATGTTCTGAATTGATTCCATGGCCTGGGAAACCACGTCCATATTATTGCTTTCGAGAGCCTTGTCCAAAGTTTTAAAAGTTTCCTGAATAACCTGACGCCTTTCCCCGAATGTATGCTCCAGATATGATTTAAGGAGATCCTTCTGCGCCTGTATTTTAGCGATGGCAACTTCCTTTTCAGCCTGAATGTTCACACGCTTGGTATTTTCTTCCAGGCTCAGCCTTTGATAATCCTTGTAGGCGCCAAACATCATTTCGCCGGCATCCCGCGTTTTAGGATCGGTTATAAGCTGGGCAAATTCAGATAATTTACTCATTGAAACTCCAAATAGCTAATTTTATAAAATATGTAATTATGAAATCATGAAATTATTATTTAATAAACAACGTAAATTCTGCTTTTATACACCAAAATACTCATTAAAGAAACACGATTTGCAGTTCTAATTTTGCTAGAATAATCATGTGCCAGTATTTACAGATATCTGAAAGATCTTGATGAATATAGATATTTATAAAACCTGTGTAAGTATTTTCTGGTGTTAGTAACTCTAGTAATTTAATTCCAGATATCCTGAACATTTAACTTTTAAATTTTCAACAGCACTGCCGTCTTTATTAATTACCGGTTCGTTTAAGACATCTTTGAGATTTTTTCCAATAATAAGCATACGTCTTAGTTTGTCTTGATCATTTAAGTTATAAACTTTATATTTCTCAAACATTTCTACAAGTTTTTCAATAACTGATGTTACTTCTTCGCAGTTTGTTCTGACACCGTCAAGTGTCACTGCTATTAACTGCATTTCTTCGCAGACCTTCTCGATTTCTGCCTCATATTCTTTTGCCTTGGTCAGATTTTTCTCAGTTTCTGCTGCAAATTTATAACCGGTGTAAGCAGCTAAAGCTACACCCCCGATTACTATCGCCGGCAGTATTACAGGGTACTTACTTACTGTTTTAGCAACATTTCCACCACCGATTCCTGTAACTGTCTTTTTCAGCCGAGCCAGATACCCTAGCGTACCGGCAGCAGGCGCTGCACCAGCCAGATTACAAATTTGTCCTACGTGTCGCTGATTCGTTAGTTTGTCCGGATTTTTGCTACCAGAAATTTCCTTAAAATCATTGATTTCTGCTCCAATTTTTTCCTGATTTTTCTGATTTTAGTTTGTCGCAACTATGTGCTCCGTCTTTGTCGGTACTGCATG
>NZ_JBGVBR010000180.1:0-5338 GCF_045225735.1 Succinimonas sp.
GGCGGCAAATACGGAAATCACGATGGTGACGCCCAGACCTTTTGCCAGAAGCAGCCAGCGATCCTCTTTGATGAAGTTTTCATAAAAGCGTTCCTTCAGGGATCTGTCGGCAGATGCCCCCACAGCCGCCGAGGGAACGATCACCATGATTCTGGTGGTGCAGATATCATTGGTGAAATTGATGACCCGGGCTCGTTCCGCCGTTTTGGAGAATCCGGCAAATCCCGCATGAACCTTGCCGGAGGACACCGCATTGATAATGCTGTCAAACTCCATGCTTTCGATTTTCAGCTTCATGCCCAGACGGTCGGCGATAATGGCGGCGATTTCCATTTCGATGCCGGTAATGCGATTGTCCTTGTAAAACTCGTAGGGCGGAAAATCAGGACTGGTGGCAATGACGAAGTATTCTCCCTCGGTCACCGTGGGCGTGTAATGAAAATTCTGGGTTCCGGTGACATAGGTATCGAAAAGCTGATCAAAGATCTTATTCTCATTAACGTCATCGATAATGTCATTGATGCGGTACAGGAGATCCTCCGATCCCTTGGGCAGAATGGCCGCATAGGATTCGCTCTTAAACGGCGTATCCAGAAGCTGGAGGCCGGGGTTGTCCGCCACGAATCTTTTGGCGGGAAGCTCGTCCATGACCACGGCATCCAGCTTGCCCTGATTGAGCGCGGCTATGGCGTCCGGGGAGTTGTTATAGCGCTCCGCCAGAGGACAGTCATGGTTTTTCAGGTAGTCGTTAATGGCGATTTCCGTGGTGGTGCCGATCTGCACTCCCACCCGGGCCTGGCAGAGCTTTTCAATGGAGGTTACCTGAACAGAGCGCTCCTCGGCGGAACCGCAGGCAGTCAGAAAAAGCGGGGTCAGGGCCAGAAGAAGGAGGCCGGCCAGAATCCGGAAGATGCCGCGGGATCCTGGCGGAGTCATGCGGTGTTCTTTGCTGAAATTAAGGAAGATCATAGAGGATCCCTAGCTGCTGTTTAAGTGAAACCGCTTTATTATACACATGAGCCGCCCGGGAATACCTTCTTTCATGCTATTTCTGCCGTGCGGGGCAAGGTTTTGCGGGGACAGGGTTTTGCGCTTGCGGCCGGATATGGGTTATCAGTGATTCCGCCATTGCTGCCCGGTATTCCGGAGGCGGTATTCCGGCCCGGCAATCTCAGGAATTCATATCCGACTTGCGCAAAACCCGCAAATGGCAATAATGGACAGTGACAGCAGCCCGGCTTCAGAACCTGAATGACAGTGTAACGAAACCTGAGGCGCCAGACGCTCTGAAAAGATGACCGCAAGCGAGTTTAAGCAATATGAAAACGAGCATTCCTGTGAACTTAACTGAAAAGCTGCTCTGCCCCTATTGTTCCGGGGAGCTTTCATACCGCATTTCCCGGCGTGAGGTTGCCTGCTCATTATGCGGCATGAAGCTTTCTCCGGAGGAATACGAAGCCGCCGCGGCTGCTAAAAGAGCCCGCCAGGAACGCTCTTCATCCTCCTTGTCATCATCGTCCTTTTCCTCCGCATCCTCTCCGTTATCGTCTGCTTCATCTTCCGCTCCCGCGGCAAACCCGAAAGCCGGCAAGGCAAAAAACAGATCTGCCGCTGCTCCTGATTATGTCTCCTGCGAACACTGCCGCCTCCTTTTAGGCCGCGGCATCGCAGATCTTCTGGGAGAATGCCCTCTTTGCGACAGGACGATCCCCGGGGCAGAGAACAGCGCCGGAAGAAAACCGGCCGAGAACGCCAGCTTTGCGGCGCCGGATCTTATCGTGCCGTTTGCCAAGGAGAAGGAATTCTTTATTCAGAAATTCCGGAAGCATCTTAAAGCCCTGGAGTTTGCTCCTGACGCCATGCTTGCAGCCGGCATTGAGAGCGTTCGGGCTTTCTATGTCCCGGTGGTTCTTTTTGATGCGGAGGTATCCGGCGAGATGACCTTTCATGCCGAGGTGCTGACCGAGATTCTTACCAATAAATACGGTACCCAGTACAAGCTGCAGGAATTTGAGATAGAGGCGGCAGGAAGTCAGCTTTATTCCGGTTCTCCGGAAAATCTTGCCCTGGGGATCGGGGATGACGTTTTACGGAATCTGGAGCCCTTTGACAGCAAGGAAGCCCGGCCCTGGAGCCGGGTTTATGCCGCCATCCCGGACTTGACGGTTCCGGTTGTCGCCGGCGCTGATTATTTCGAGCTTTCCCGGCAGCGCTTTAAGGGGGCCTTTGAATATTTTCTGGCCAGGGGGGAGTTATTTAACAGCTTCAGCGTCACCAAGGAAAAGGTTTCGGTGATTCCTCTGAAGGTCTCCTATGCCTGGCTTCCGGTGTGGGTTATGAAGATGACTCCGGGCGGGACGGAGGCGCTTTGCTATATGAACGGCCAGACCGGAAAGATGGAGGCCGATATTCCGGTTTCCCAAGTTAAAATTCTGGACTGGCTCTTTTCCGGGCTGCTGCTTCTGACCGGTGTTACGGCATGGTTCGCGGCGCCGATTTGGATGCCGGTAACAAACATTCCGGAGAACTTTTGCCTGGGAGTTATTTGCATGATTTTTCTGATGATGATCTATTCAGTGATTGCTCCGGTAAGATGGCTGTTTTCCGGGCGGCTTTCCTGGCGTATTACAGGTTCTCTTTTCGCCGGTGCCGGCATGGCTTTTGCCATTGCGGCCTTTTTCAGAGCTCCGGAGTATTGCTGGAGTACCCTCCTGTTCATGCCGGCCATGCTCGCGGGAGGCAGCTTAGTTATCGGTTATCGCTGGAACGGTATCAAAAGACGTATGGCGCGGAAGCTCAGCCAGGATCCCCGCAAAGAGGGAAGCGTCTATGCGGCAAAATCGTCTATGCGGTACCGCAGGAGCAGACAAATCTCAGAAAGCTACGTGTACAGATGCAGAGAGTCTGTCGTATCATGTGCGGAATAACTTCCGGATAAAGGATCTCAGCCGGAATTGCCGCCGGCGCGGAGCAGGGTGTTCCGGAGGGGCATAGCGGTATCGGCGCGGACAGACAGGCTGCTGACAAAAGACCGCGGGGGGCAGCTGAGCGGCTTCGGATCCCCGGAATGTCTCCCCCTTGCGTAAAAACAGCAAATGGCAATAACGGACAGGGATAATATCCCGGCGACGGAAATATGCGACAGCGTACTGGACAGGGGAAATAAGCCCCCGAAACAGCGCGATCCCAAGCGGAGTTTGAGCAATATGAAAACGAGTATTCCTCCTAATTTAACTGAAAAGCTGCTCTGTCCCTATTGTTCCGGGGAGCTTTCGTACCGCATTTCCCGGCGTGAGATCTCCTGCTCATCATGCGGCATGAAGCTCTCCCCGGAGGAGTACGAAGCCGCTGCGGCCGCCAAGGCCCGCAGGGAAAGATCTTCTTCATCTTTTTCCTCCGGGGCAATTTCCGCCGCCTCTCTGTCTCCCTCATCATCTCAGTCATCCTCTTCTGTGGCAAACTTGAAAGCCAGCGAGGCAGATAACAGATCTTCCAATGCTCCTGATTATGTCCCCTGCGCACACTGCCGTCTCCTCCTTGGCCGCGGTGTCGGAGATCTTCTGGGAGAGTGCCCCGTTTGTCATGAGAAGATCATCGGGGCGAAGAAATCATCAGGAGGTGTTTCTCCCGGAGAAGAAAGTCCGGCCGGAGAAAGCTCTCCGGAAAACTCAGGCTTTGCGGCACCGGATCTTATCGTGCCGTTTGCCAATGAGAAGGAGTTCTTTATTCAGGAATTCCGGAAGTATCTTAAGGCTCTGGAATTTGTCCCGGACTCCTTTCTGGAATCCAGCATTGAGAGCGTCCGGGCTTTCTATATCCCGGTGTTTCTTTATGATGCGGAGATTTCCGGCGAGGTGAGCTTTCATGGCAAGGTGCTCTCGGAGATTAAAACTGCCACCCGCGGCAGTCCCAATTTTAAGCAGGAGGAATTTGAGACAGATGCGGCAGGAAGTCAGCTTTATTCCGCTTCGCCCGAAAACCTTACCCGGGAACTCAGCGATGACATCTTCAGGAATCTGGAGCCCTTTGACGGCAAAGGAGCCCGGCCCTGGAGCCGGGTTTACGCCGCAATCCCGGACCTGACAATACCGGCCATCGCCGAAGCGGATCATTTCGAGCATTCCCGGCGGCGCTTTAAGAATGCCTTTGAATATTTTCTGGCGGAGGGGGGATTCTTTTCCTGCTTCCGAGCCACACAGGAACAGGTTTCCGTGATTCCCCGGAAGGTTTCCTATGCCTGGCTTCCGGTGTGGGTGATGGAGATAAAGCAGGGCGGGGAGCGGATGCTTTGCTATATGAACGGCCAGACCGGAAAGCTGGAGGCCGATATTCCCTTTTCCGATGCCAAAATCCGGGGCTGGCTGTTTTCCGGGGTGTTCCTCCTGACCGGTGTTGCGGCATGGCTTTGGGCGCCGAGATACATGCCGTTATCAAACATCACCGAAAGCTCTGTTATGGGGGCTTTATGCATGGGCATTCTGATGCTGATCTATGCGCGGATCTCTCCGGTAAGACGGCTGTTTTCCGGGAAAAAATCCCCGCGCATTACGGGATCTCTTATGGCAGCCGCCGGCGTGGCTTTTATGGTTGCCGGCTGTATCAGCAGCGAGAGGTATTACTGGAGAACCACCCTGTTTGCGCTGGCCATGATTGCGGGAGGTTCCTTCGCTGTCCTTGTTCTCTGGGACGGGATCAAAAAACGTCTGGCCAGAAAGCCCAGACGGGATCCCCGTAATGAAGGAAGCATGTATGCGGCAGAATCTCATCTCCGGTACCGGAACCGCCGGAAAACCGGTGAAAAACTCCTGCACAGAATCACCTGATCTCAATCTGCGAAATGAATCCCGAATATGAGGTCGCAAATGGCAATAATGGAAAAAAGCGGTAACAGCCATGCAGCAGAACCTGATAACAGTATTACGGGCCAGGGAAAACACCCTTGCGAAACAGCGCGGCCATAAACGAGTTTGATATCATGAAAAAGATCATTCCTGTTAATTTAACTGAAAAGCTGCTCTGTCCCTATTGTTCCGGAGAGCTTTCGTACAGCATTTCCCGGCGTGAGAGCTCCTGCTCATCATGCGGCATGAAGCTCTCGCCGGAGGAGTACGAAAACGCCGCGGCCGCCAAGGCCCGCAGGGAAAGATCTTCTTCATCTTTTTCCTCCGGGGTATTTTCCGCTGCTGCCTCTCCGTCTTCCTCATCATCTCAGTCATCCTCTTCCGCTCCCTCGCCAAACTCGAATGCAAGTGAGACCGAGAACAGATCCTCCGAGACTCCTGATTATGTCCCCTGCGCACACTGCCGTCTTCTCCTTGGCTGCGGAATCCGGGATCTT
>NZ_JBGVBR010000181.1:0-4065 GCF_045225735.1 Succinimonas sp.
TCTCGGTATGAAGACGCACCCCGGTATCCGTTAAAGATCTTTTTGCCATAAAAGCTGCTTGCTTAGTTCCCCGCCCGGGAAGGCAAAAAAACGTAACGGGTCAGTGAATGATAATAATATTGGATAACTGATTGCCCATTTCCATGTCAGGCATTAAGAAAAAGCGCTAAAGCGGCCGTTATTACGGCTGACAGTATTTTCCAAAAGGGCTGCTTTTTCTGACGTCATTTCAAGATCCTTCAGGCATTTCAGGCAGGCTTTTCTGCGCTGCTTAAAATGCCGAATATTGCCTGCCTCGGCGAAATAAGGCAGGTTTGGGACAATCAATACGACTTATCACCGCCCGGGAATGCCGCTGCTCAAGTTTTTTCAGGCACGGTTTCCCGGATGACTATGAGCGTCATTATTAGAAAGCGGGATTATTGCAACTGTTTTTCTTCAAACATGAGCACAGGCAGCACTTGGTTATTAAGACAGACTCGCTACATCGGAAAAGAAAACACTTTTCGGTACACGCTGTCTTCATGAAGACAGCGACGGCAGAATTTATGCGGCTGCGGATTCGCCGGATTACCGCCCTGCTCCTTGTTGCGGTAATAGCTAATATCCTGCTCTCTCTCAGCGCCGGTGCCGCCGAAGGCAAAGCAAAGGTTGTGCGGGTCGGCTGGTATGATTCAGCCTACTGCTACAAGGATCAGTTCGCGCGCCGCCGGGGCATTGCCTACGAATACCAGCAAAGAATCGCCGCCCACACCGGCTGGGTCTATGAATATGTAGAAGGCAGCTGGTCCAATCTGTTTCAGATGCTGATGAACGGGGAGATCGATCTTTTGAGCGACGTCTCCTATGTCAAGGAACGCGAAGAACATATGCTATTCAGCAATCTGCCCATGGGAACTGAATCGTACTACTCCTTCGTCATTCCTGAAAATTCCTCCATCGTCCCGGATGACCTGAGTTCTTATAACGGAAAGCATGTCGGAGTCAACAAGAGCAGCATCCAGTCCGGGATGCTGAGGGACTGGGCCGCAAGAAACGGGGTTGACATAAATATCGAATATATCACCAATACCGGAGACGAGGCCGTAGACAGACTGAAACGGGGAGAACTGGACACCCTGGTTGCTCTGGACAGCTACGGCGCCCGGTATCAAATTGAGCCCGTCAGCAAGATTGGCTCCTCCGATTTC
Source organism: Succinimonas sp. (assembly GCF_045225735.1). Lineage (NCBI taxonomy): Bacteria > Pseudomonadati > Pseudomonadota > Gammaproteobacteria > Aeromonadales > Succinivibrionaceae > Succinimonas > Succinimonas sp. Next base: position 1,191 of record NZ_JBGVBR010000181.1, read on the forward strand.
TTTTTTGCCGTTAACAAAAAACGCCCCGATATCCTGAATGAACTGAACAAAGCCATGTTCGCCATTCATGACGAGGATCCCCTCTATAACCACCGGTTGACTGAGGAATACCTGCTCCTTGCCAAAACAAACGCCTATGTCTCCCCGGAGCTTGAAGCCTGGCTCACCAAACACGGCCCCATTACCATCGGATATTTGGATGATTACCTGCCCTTCTGCTCTCAGGACAAAAAGACCGGAGAACTTACCGGAGCCCTGAAGGACTATCTGGAAGCAGTCGCGACACGGCTTAAAAATGCCAGCATTCACTTTGAAACCATCCCCTTTGCCTCGACGGAGGATGCTCTGGCGGCTCTGAAACGTGGTGAAGTGGACAGCATATTTCCCATTAATATCAGCTCTGATGACGGGGAGAAACATGAGATGTTTCCCATTTCCCCGCTTATTAACACAGAAATGACGCTTCTTGTCAGGCCTGACACCCCGGTAATTGGTATGCCGAACATGAATCTTACCGTGGCCATTAACGCCGGCAACACCAGTTATGAGACTTTTATCAGGGACAGCGCTCCGAACTGGAATATAAAAAGCTGCTCCCCGGTGGAAGAGTGCTTTCGCATGGTAAAGAAAGGCGAAGCAGACAGCCTTATTGTCCCCAGTTACCGGCTGAATCAGTTCGAGGAAATGACCGATAACTACGGCCTCGTGCATATGCACACCGGCGAAACCATGGGCATGTCCTTTGCCGTAAGAAGAGATACTCCGGAGCTTTATGCCGTGCTCAGCAAATTAGTTCATCTGGTATCCGCTGATGATATGCAGTATGCAGTGGCCAGCTATGCATACCCCAACCATAAAATACCGGTAATGGATGTGCTGAAAAATCATTGGATCTCCGTGGTTATCCTTATTGTTTCCATTTTTTCAGTAATCCAGTTTCTGCTGATTAAAAAGCTGCGCGCCGAACGCAAGATCAATGAACAGCAGCAGAAGCTGATATCGGTTACTAGGATCGCCTACCGGGATCCTCTTACCGGAGTAAAAAGCAAAAATGCTTATGATGAAGCCTGCCGTGAAATGGATGGACGTATTGCCAGCATGGAAGTGTCAGCATTTGCCGCAGTGCTGTTTGACCTCAACAATCTTAAACTCGTTAACGATACTCAGGGACACAACGCCGGCGATATTTATATCAAGAAAGCTACTCACACTATCTGCCAGACTTTCAGTCACAGCCCGGTTTTCCGCATCGGCGGGGATGAATTTGTGGCCATACTGGAGCGTGTTGATTACGATCACCGGGAAGAACTCTTCAAAGCATTCGACAGTATGATGAATTACCACGCGGAAAACGGAGATATGGCCGTTGCTTTCGGATATTCATGCTTTGATCCGAAAACTGATAAAAGCATTAAAGCCGTGGTGGAACGCGCCGACAAAAATATGTATAAGCACAAGCAGCTTTTGAAGAGCAAGAGAAAACAGTAATATTCAGGGGCATTACCGGAATAAGAAAGGTACGGGCAAGCATAGAGTTCCCCAAAAAGCTTCCTGAATTTCCTGCCGCCGGTTCCTTGCTCGCTTTTCTTGTTCATTCCCGATTCTCTCAGATCCGCCCTGCCGATTTTGGCAGGACCCGCTGCCGGAGTCAGGGCAAAAAAAAATACGGATCCTGACGAACCCGTATTTCTCATTTTTAAAACCTCTCCGGCTCGTTTCGCCCCTTACGGCAGCTTCTCTATCCTGATAGCGCAGACCTTGTATTCCGGTATCCGGGCATACTTATCCAAAGCGGCATTGGTCAGAATATTAGCGAGACCGTCCGGGAAATGGAACGGCATCCAGGTTTCTCCCGGCGATACCTTGTCGCTGACCCGAGCCTGAGACTCAATGGAACCTCTCCGGGAGGTCAGCTTCACCTGCTCCCGATCGGCAATGCCCAGCCTCCGGGCATCCTCGGTATTGATCTCAATAAAGGAGTGCCCCTCCTTCTCCACGAGACCCCGGGTTTTTCCGGTCATCGCCATGGTGTTGTAGTGGTAGAGGATGCGTCCGGTCATCATGATAAAAGGATACTCCGCATCCGGAAGCTCCCGGCTCTCGCAGTAGCGGGCAGGATAGAACCAGCCGATGCCGCGGGTGAATTTGCCCACGTGCAGAATGGGAGTTCCGGGGTGATCCCTGGAGGTACAGGGCCACTGCAGACTTTCCCCCGCATCCAGACGCCGGTGGCTGATGCCGGCAAAGCTGGGAGTCAGACTGGCGATTTCATCCATGATCTCATCGGGCCGGAGGTAAGGCTGCGGGTAACCCATGCGGTTCATGAGATCAATGAAGATCTCCGTGTCGGGACGCATTTCCCCGTCCAGGGTAACCGCCTTGCGCACGCGCTGCACCCGCCGCTCCGTATTGCTGAAGGTGCCCTCCTTTTCGGCATAGCTTACTCCCGGAAGCACCACATCGGCATACTGACAGGTTCTGGTCATAAAAAGATCGCTGACCACCAGGAAGTCCAGGTTCTCCAGAGCCTTGATCACGTGCCCCTGATCGGGATCGGTAATCACCGGATCCTCGCCGAAGATAAAGAGTCCTCTGACCTCCTTCTTAACGGCGGCGGGGAAGACATCCGTGGCATGAAGTCCGGGCTTTCTGCTGAGCTTGACATTCCAGGCCTTTTCAAACTTCTCAATCACGTCATCCCGGGTAATCTTCTGATAGCCGGGGAGATCTCCGGGAAGAGCTCCCATATCGCAGGCTCCCTGCACATTGTTCTGCCCCCGGAGCGGGTTGACGCCGCAGCCGCTTCTGCCCAATTTGCCGGTAACCATGGCCAGATTGGAAAGAGACATTACCCCCTCAGTGCCGGTGGAGTGTT
>NZ_JBGVBR010000182.1:0-12662 GCF_045225735.1 Succinimonas sp.
TGGGGAACTATGGAAAAATGCAATCTTTCCGCGTTTCTGAAAGACTAATTTTTATAGGCGTTCTTGAAAATCTGGGCTTTTCAGGATAATATCAGGAAGAGGCGCAGATTTTAGCTCCGGTTACGATTTTCAGCAGGGAGCCAAGGGCAAGGGATCTCAGGGGCGGTTTTTGCAGGGCGATTTTTCAAAATAATCTAAAGGCGTAAAATTATCTGTATTTCAGAATATTTTGTGACCTGTTACCTTGTTTTCATAAGTTTATTGCCGAGATTCTTTACAGCCAGAATGCAATGGGATAAGTTTTCAAGGGACGAGAATGCATGCTTCCGGTAAATACGGACATATGAGGATATATGATTTCCATTGCCGTTTCTCGGCTTGTTATTAATAATCAGGGGTTTTTATGGCTGATATCAAATACGAGATTAAAGAGCACATCGGGGTTCTTTCTGAAAATAAAAAGGGCTGGCGCAAGGAGGTGAATCTTATCTCCTGGAATGACGCCGCTCCGAAGTATGACATCCGGGACTGGGCTCCGGAGCATGAAAAGATGGGAAAGGGCGTTACTCTGACCGCAGAGGAGGTAACTGCTCTCAAAGATGTACTGGCAAAAATTGCCGGCTGATTTAGCGGCTTATCAGTCAGTAAGGCCTGTTTCCGGGGGCTTGCCGGAAACAATACTCTGTTCTCCCGGAGAACCGCAGCTCTTATGACTGTCACAATCCCAGGCACTTTCGGTTGAAGCCATCCGGAATGCCTGTTTTTATGTGCGCGAGGATGGGGTATGAGACACAGACTCAGCAGTGAAAAGGATCTGGCAATTGAACTTGCTTCCCGGGGAGTATCTTCCTTCACCGAAGTGGTAGGCGGACCGCCATCATGGTTCCACGCGTGTTTTCATTATTTTGTCTTTGCGGCGTTGAGTTTAATTTTAAATCTTGCAATGTTTTTTGATTTTTACGCTGTTCAGCTTTCCAGGTTTACCGGAAATTATGCCGAAACCGAGGCCACTGTGGTGAGCGTGTTATCAGAGGTAGTGACAAGCAAAGAATATGATTGGAACCAGCGTCGTTATGTTAAGCGGAAAACGATTCGGTGCTATACAAAGGCCGTTTCAGATGACGGCATAGAATTCAATTTTAACGGAATTGATTACGGCAGAAGCAAGGGCAGTAAAATCAGAATTAATTATTGGAAGAATCATCCCGTTTTCGCCTATACCGATGTTAGCTTTCATTATAAAATTTTATACGGACTTGTCATGCTTGTTTTATATGGCATATTCTTTTGGTCATTGCATGGCTTGTTCAGATGGCGCCAGATGCGCCGCGAGCTTTATCTGCCTGTGCGGAAAACCTCTCGTTATGAGGTCAGAACAGTATTCCATAACCATAGTTCCCATGAGGTATATGCCTCTGTTTACCAGTATACCTTTCCTAACGGCGCGAGTATTCATTTTCGGGGTATGTGGACGCTCAGTAAGCCTGAAGGAGAATCTGAGAATGATTATAAAGAGTTCAGAGTTTATATGATTAATCCTGATAATCATAAAAACAATACATACTATATCAAATCAATTCGCCGTCAAGTATGAAGCTCTTATATAAATCACAATCCCAGGCTCTTCCGGTAAGCCATCCGGAATGCCTGTTTTTATGCGCGCGAGGATGGGTATGACATACATAATCAGCAGCGAAGAGGATCTGGCAGATGAACTGGCTTCCCGGGGAGTGTCCCCCTTCACCAAAGTGGTAGACGGCGAGCCATCCTATTTCCCATGTGTTTTTCCTCTTTTGATAGCGGCGATAGTTTTAATTGTCTATATTGCAGTGTTTTTTGATTTTTACGCTGTTCAGCTTTCCAGATTTACCGGAAATTATGCCGAAACCGAGGCTACAGTGGTGAGCCAATCATCCCATTCAAGGGTACACGATCATCATCGCAAGCGCGGCCATTCCACTAAGTCGTCAACGACGCACTATACTACATATGCCGTTTCTGATGACGGCACTGAATTCATTTTTAAAGGAACTTCTGATTACGGCGGCAAGGGCTTCAAAATCAAAGTTAAATATTCGAAGGCCAATCCCCGACATGCCTATGTTGATGCGCCTTGGAGTTTTTCTGATCTTTTAGGCGGATTTATCATGCTGGGTCTCTTTGGCGCGCCCATTGGGGTATCGTATCTCGGGTTCAGATGGAATCGGAAATGCCGGGAGATTGCTGAAGGAGATCTTTATCTCCCCGTGCGGGAAACCTCCCGTTATGAGGTCAGAACAGTACGACACAAGCATTCCCGCCCGCATAAGCAATATGCCCCTGTTTACCGGTATGCCATGCCTGACGGCCCGGATCTTCTTTTTCAGGGCATGTGGACGCGCGAGATGCCTGAAGGAGAACCTGCGAATGATTATAAAGATTTCAGAGTTTACATGATGGAGCCTGAGAATCCCGATAACAATACCTATTTCATCAAATCAATTCCCCGTTAAGTATGAAGGGTTATGATGGCCTGAATGTTTTCTGCTGATTCGCAGTCTTTCCCCTGATGGCGGAGGAGCGGCGGATGGCATCTCGGAAGCTAAACCGGGAATGCGGCGAGAAAAGCCATTTCCCGGTTCCGGCTGCCTGTCCCGGAGTGTTGCTTTCTGCTCTGAATGGTCGCTGTTCCCGGCTTTTTCATAAGCCATCCCGAAAGGCCGTTTTTTATGAGGAAGTGTCTATGGCATACATAATCAGAAGCAAAGAAGATCTGGCAAGGGAACTGGCTTCCCGGGGAGTGTCGCGCTTTACCGATGTGTCAGGCGGCCCTTCCTATTTGTTATGCGGCGTCCTTGCTGCGGCGGCGGTGTTATTACTGCTGATTCATGCGGCGGCTTTTTCTGATATTTACGCTGTTCAGTTTTCCAGATTTACCGGAAATTATGCCGAAACCGAGGCCACTGTGGTGAGCCAGTCATCTGAGGTCGTGACACACAGACATCATAGAAAGCACGGTCGTACCACCACCACTAAAGAGACGCGCTATCAGACAAAGGCCGTTTCAGATGACGGCGCTGAATTCATTTTTAGCGGAACTCATAATTACGGCGGCAAGGGCGGCAAAATTATAATTAAATATTCGAAGAGCGAGCCCCGGAATTATTATGTAGCTGCTGATTTTTTTCATATGCCCTCTGACCGGTCTTTTGGATTGGTCATACTGATCTTTGCCGTTTTGACTTTTTTTGGAACATATGCAGCGTTCAGACAGAACCGGAAATGCCTGATGGCTGTGGCAAGAGGTCTTTATCTTCCCGTGCTGGAAACCTCCCATTGCGAGGAAAGAACCGTGCAAACCAGTACGTACTCCCGCAGGCACTCGCATAATCGTTCCCATAGCGGTCCCCATAAGGAATACGCCCCCATTTTCCGGTATGCCATGCCTGACGGCACGGAGCTTCTTTTTCAGGGAAAGTGGAGCTGCGAGTGGCCGGATGGAGAAGCGGCGAATGAGGATAAAGAATTCCGGGTTTACATGATGGATCCTGAGGATCCCGATAACAATGAGTACTTCATCAAAGAAATCCCCCGTAAGGTCAGAGCGGATCCGGGGGTATGAGGATCTGGCAGGTATGAGGATCCAGGGGCTTGTTTTTTGACTCTGAACAGTTTCAGCTGGGTCGGAAGTTGCATTTGCCAGTTTTTAATAAGCTGTCCTGTAATGCCGGTTTTTAAGTTTTAAGGAAATGGTTATGATATTCAGCTTTGGCAGCAACCGCCGACGGCAAAAACGGCGGCGGGGGGATAGGATAAACAGCATCAGAAGCGAAGAGGAACTGGCAAGGGAACTGGATTCCCGGTGCGTCTCTCCCTTCACTGATGTGAATGAAGGACACACTTCCTTCTGGGAACTTTGTACCGGCTTGGATTGGCTTATTTTGTTCGTTCTGCCAGGGGTGTTTTTATTTTTCCATATTTTCTTTTTTTGGGATATTTACGCTGTTCAGCTTTCCAGAATTACCGGAAATTATGCCGAAACCGAGGCCACGGTGGTATCATCGTCATCCCGCGCGGTAAAACACACATGTGATACTGTCAACCACAATTGCAGTCCGAGTGTATCGATTGTGCATTCTGTTAACGCAGTTGCAGATGACGGCACAGAATTCCATTTTTCAGGAGAGTGGATAGATCACAGCAAGGGCTCCAGGATAAGGGTTAAATATTCGAAGAGCCATCCTGTTTTTTCCTACGTTGATGCTGGTTTTTGGCCTATGTTAGGAGACAGATATCCAGGATTGTGGGTGCTGCTTCCTTTTGCTTTTTTTTGCCAGACTGGCCTTTTCGATAATGTATCCGTTGTTCATATGTAACCGGATGAGCAAGAAGGCTGCGGCAAGAGGTCTTTATCTTCCCGTGCGGGAAATCGACAATTATGAGGAAAAGACAGAGAGTGAACCTAACGAATATGCTCCTGTTTACCGGTATGCCATGCCTGACGGCACGGAGCTTCTTTTTCAGGGAATGTGGTCGCGAACTAAGCCCAGGGGAGCGGTGGCGAATGATCATGCAGACTTCAGAGTTTACATGCTGGATCCCGAGGATCCCGAAAATAATGAGTACTTCATCGAAAAAATACCCCGTCAGGTTAAGACATGCCGCATCAAAAGCGAAGAGGAACTGGCAAGGGAACTGGCTTCCCGGGGCGTCTCTGCCTTCACTGAGGTGAGAAACAGCCATATTTCAATTCGCTTCCCTTATTTTCACCTTTTCCTGGCGGCGTTTTTTTTAATTCTCTATATTTTAATTGACAGTCCAAAAGCGGCGTTTCTGCTGCTATTATTTGCAGCTGTAGTCATGATGACCTTTTTGGAGTTCAGCAAGAACCGGGACTGTCTCAGATGGAACCGGAAGTGTCAGACGGTTGTGGCAAGAGGTCTTTATCTACCCGTGCTGGCGACCTACAGTTATGAGGAAAAAATAACTCGCCGCGATGTTTATGACGGCTGTGATTATGACCGTGTCCGGTATGCTCCTGTTTTTCGGTATGCCATGCCTGATGGCACGGAGCTTCGTTTTCAGGGACTGTGGTCGCGAAATAAGCCTAAGGGAGAGCTGGCGAATCACCATACAGAGTTCCGAGTTTATATGATGGATCCCGAGGATTTCAATGACAATAGGTATTTTATCAAAGAAATACCCCGCCAGAGCAGAGCGGATTCGGTGGTATGAGGCTCCGGAGTGTGATGATTCAGGGGATGATGGTCTGAAGGATTTCTGCAGATTCGCCGTCTTTCCTGCGGCGGAGGGAGACCGGCTGAAGATGGGGGCAGTCATCCCGGCATCTGCATCGGGAAAGCTCCGATAAAAGCCATATTCCGGATCCGGTTCCCTTATTTATACCGGAGTCTTGTTTTCCGGTTCTTAACAGTACAAATGCCGGCTCTTTCATAGCCATCATGAATGCCGGTTTTCAGAGGAGAAGCGTTATGACATACCGTATCAGCAGCGAAGAGGAACTGGCAAGGGAACTGGCCTCCCGGGGCGTCTCTCCCTTCACCGATGTGACTTACTGCGACACTTCCGCTTCCTTATCCTGGTTCCTGCTTTTTCTGGGATCAGTGCTTTTCATTGTACATGTCTGGGTGTTTTTTGATGTTTATGCTGTTCAGTTCTCCAGAGTTACCGGAAATTATGCCGAAACCGAGGCCACGGTGACGGATCAGTCATCCCGCACAGTTAAACACAAATGGCATAATCACAGCCACCATGGACACCATAGACGTACCACTACGACTACAGAGACCCGCTATTCCGTCCATGCTGTTTCAGATGACGGCACGGAATTCAATTTCAGCGGAAGCGTAAGTTACGGCGGTGATGGCTCCAGTCTCAAGGTTAAATATTCCAAGGCTAATCCCCAGCTTGCTTACGTTGATATGGATCTTGTGACGATGCTTTTTGATAGGTTTCCCGGGGTGTTTGTGCTGTTCATCAGTGTTCTGGTGTTTTGGGAAGCCCTGGCAGCGTACAGATCGGGCCGGAAATGCCAGGATGTTCTGGACAGAGATCTTTATCTTCCGGTGCGGGAAAGCTCCCGTTATGAGATGAAAACAAAAAGAACCAAAAAGCGTACCTATAAGGAATACGCTCCTCTTTACCGGTATGCCATGGCTGACGGCGCGGATCTGTTTTTTCAGGGGAAGTGGTCGGGAAAAAAGCCTGAAGGAGAACCGGCAAATGATAGTAAAGACTTCAGAGTTTACCTGATGGATCCCGAGAATCCCAAAAACAACAGGTACTTTATCAGGGAAATCCCCCATCAGTTTGAGGGCCTGGAGGAGTTCAGCTGAGGGTGGTTTTTCAGGTGATGGCTTTTTCCGGAGATGGCGGGAGGCGGTATGATTGACTGGCATCCGGCAGCCCGGCAAAAACCTGAAAAGAACGGGAGAATCATGAGATCTGCAAGAAAGCTGGAGCCCCCGCCCCAGACTCTCGGAACATGAACACATATGGAACACATAGGAGAACAAATGAACGCCGCGGAATCCTGCAAATGTCCCGCCTGCTCTGACAATCTGGTATTCAGCATTGCGGAAGGGATCCTGGTCTGTCCTCACTGCAATGCTTCATATGATATTGAGGGGTATGACAGCGCCCGCCGGAATAACGGCGGTTCCCCGCAAAACGCCGCGCCCCGGCCTCAGGACTGGATCTGTCCGGACTGCGGCGGGACTGTTTCCGCTGCCGTGCGGGCATTCACCGAATCCTGTCCCTTCTGCGGCGCCGCCATTACGGGGCCGCGGCCGCGGGGAGACGACCTGAACCCGGATCTCGTGATCCCCTTTGCCAGGGGGCGGGAGGCCTTTTTCCAGAAGTTCCGGGAGTATTGCGTAAAGCACCCGTTTATTCCGGATGACTTTTCCAAAAGCATCCTTCCTGCTGACATCCGCGGGGCGTATCTCCCTTTCTTTGTTTATGATGCCGAGGTCAGGGGAGAGCTTTCGCTGCACGAATACAGCCAAAATCAAAGGAATCATCACGTCGGGCGCCATCTCGTCGGGGATTACAGCCTGAACCTTAAAGGTTTTCCGGAAGCGCTGGCATCCATGCCTCTCCGGGATCCCTCCGGTAAGGATCGGCCCTGGAATCTTTGTCTGGAGCCTTGGGATCTTGCAGAGGCCCGCGCCTTCAGCAGTTCGTGGTGCGCCGGACTCCGGGACAAACTCGGCGATACCTCCGGAACAGAGATCCTTAAAGCCAATAAAGCTCCTGACTATAAGGGCGTTAAACAAAGGATCGTGAACCTGTGCGTAAGACTCCTGACCAGGTGGCGGTGCCATGATGTCGATTCCAATGCTCTTGCCATAACTCCCCGGAGTATCAGAAGCGCTCTTTTTCCGGTCTGGCTGATCCCCGTCCGGTATCATGACAAAACATACCTTTCCGTCATGAATGCCAGCACCGGGAAAACAGCGCTGTACGTGCCCCGGAGCTCCTTCAAAAGCTACTCGGCAGCGCTGGGTTTCGGGATTTTCAATGCCGGGCTTACGATGCTCTCACACGGCGTCCTGATGTTTTGCTGGCAGGAACCCCGCTATGCGCTTCTGGCCGCTCTGGGCTTTCTGCTTTACGTGCCCATGCTGGCGCTGGTTTATCTCACCTGCCTGAAAACCTATTTCTTTTGCAGCAGTCATTTGTTCAAGGGCAATATTTCCCTGTTTCTGACCTCCATGACGGCTCTTGCTGCCGGACTTCTGATGGCATACAGCTTAACCGTAATGTTTGGAGCAGGCAAAGCATCAATGATTCCGGGTTTTGTCGCTTTCGCGGGGTTTGTCGCTTTCGTGGTATTTGCGCTGTCATTCGGGCTCATTCTCGGGGGCGAAAAATTTATAAAGGCCTTCAATGATGAAGGGCTTTTCCAGACTGCGAAGCCCTTCGGCGTCACCCGAGATCCGGACAGACGCGACATGGACAAAAACTATATCGACCTCCATACCAGCAGTGTTGACGGGCAAGCTTGCTATCAGGACTTCTCGGAACCGCTCCCGGATCCTCTGGAGGACTTTACTCCGGAGACGTACTCATGAAGTTTTCAGGGAAGGCTTATCATGAGACGGAGTTTTTTCGCTTTACAATAGAGTGGGCTTTTTAGGAGTATCCCTTTTTTTAATTATTAGCAATTAAACGCAAAATATCAGTTTTTTTAGGAGGCAGTATGTTAGAGTATGGTTTATATGAGTCTCTCATTAATAGTTTTATTGCTCGAGAATTAAATAATGATCAACTGCTTTCAATCACCAAAGACATTGACAATGATGATTCTTCAAGGATTTTGTCGCGGTATTTGGCTCATGTGCTTGAATTGGGATTCAATAATTGCGAGGGCGGATTGCAGGCAAAAATTGATCTGGCTAATTGTATTATTAAGGATATAGTTAAGTATACCAGCGATAATTTTTTAGATTACCGTGTTTTAACTCCGGAGGAAGGAGATCCTAAGGTAAAGCAACTTTTGTCAGTTCAGAAAAGGCTGAATAATGTTGCCTCAGTTAGCAAAATTAAAGAAATAAGACCGTTAACATCATTGGTAGAGTCTAGTTTGTTTACAGGATCTTCAAATGAACCGCAGGTGTTTACCGAGCTTCAAAAAGAAATACGTTCATCAGATAGAATTGACATGATAGTGTCTTTTATTAAATGGACCGGTATACGACTTATAATTGATCAACTCAAGGAGTTTACCAATAACAAGGGCGGTAAATTAAGAATTATCACTACTTCCTACATGGGAGTTACTGAACCTCGTGCAATCGAAGAACTATCTCAGCTTGAAAATACAGAAATTAAGATCTGTTATGAAACTAAAAATATTGGCTTGCATGCTAAAGCTTATGTTTTTCATCGTAATACCGGCTATTCGACAGCATACATAGGTTCTTCGAATCTTACTTCCAAGGCAATAACCAGCGGATTGGAATGGAATTTAAAGATAACTCGTAAAGATTTACCGGATACTTTTGCTAAAATTCAAGAAACATTCGATATATATTGGAATTCAGATGTTTTTGAGACATATTCATCTGAAGATAAAAATCGCTTAAATGAATCTCTTCTGGCTGAAAGGAATTCGCAGAGAGGTTCAAAATTTGCTGATGCGGTGTATAATTTTGATGTAAAGCCATATTATTATCAGCAGGAAATTCTGGATAAATTAGAGGCAGAAAGAGAGGTTCGCGGTTTTTACCGAAATTTAGTAGTTGCTGCAACTGGTACTGGAAAAACTATTATATCTGCTCTTGATTACCGTAATTTCTGTGCGAAGAGTCGTGATAGTATTAGACCAAAACTCCTTTTTGTTGCCCATCGTGAAGAAATTCTTAAACAGAGTGTAGGCACTTTTAGAGCAGTTTTAAAGGATGCAAATTTTGGAGATCTTCTTACAGGGATGTACACTCCGGAAAGTTTTAATTATCTCTTTGTTTCTATCCAAAGCTTTAATTCAAAAAAGTTGACAGAGAAAATTGCCTCTGATTTTTATGATTTTATTATAGTTGATGAATTTCACCATGCAGCAGCACCTTCATATCAAAATTTACTAAATCATTTTAAACCACGTGTTTTGCTTGGACTTACGGCGACACCTGAGCGTATGGATGGAGGAAATATTTTACAATATTTTAATAATCGTATAGCTGCTGAAATCAGACTTCCTGAAGCAATTGAAAAGGGTCTCTTATGTCCATTTCAGTATTTTGGTATAACAGATGAAGTTGATTTGAGTAATGTTAAGTGGGCAGCTGGCGGTTATGATAGAACAGAGCTTTCAAATATTTTTTCAATGAAAACAGAAATTGCCAATAGAAGAGCTGAAGCGATATTAAAGAGTCTTAATTACTATACTTCTGATCTGTCTCAAGTTAAGGGCCTTGGTTTTTGCGTTTCTGTTGAACATGCGGAATTCATGTCCAATTTTTTTAATAAGTATGATATTCCTTCATTATCTTTAACAGGTGATACTGACAAGGAAAAAAGAAGTAATGCACGTGTGTTATTACAAAGTGGTGAATTAAAATTTATTTTCGTGGTTGATATTTACAATGAAGGTGTTGACATTCCAGAAGTTAACACTGTTCTATTTTTGAGACCCACAGAATCGCTGACAGTATTTTTGCAACAATTAGGACGTGGTCTTAGACTTTCAGATGGCAAAGATTGCCTTACAGTTCTTGATTTTATTGGTCAAGCCAATAAGAAGTATAATTTCGAGGACAAGTTTCTTGCGCTTTTGACTAAAACAAGAAAGGGAATTACAGATGAAGTCAAAAATGGTTTTTCCTCTGTACCTAAAGGATGTTACATAAAACTTGAAAAGATTGCGGCCGAATATGTTCTTGCAAACATTAGACAGTCATATAGCAATTATAAAGGTATTATATCCAGGATTTTAAGCTTTGAAGATGATACTGCTAAGGAACTAACCCTTACTAATTTTCTTAACCATTATCATATGAGTCCTAAACTTTTGTACAAATCGAAATTATCATTCAGCAGGATGCTTGTTCAAGCTGGAAAACTTAATGATTTTGATGATCTGATTGATGGATCGTGCTGGTATAGGATGTCAGGAATAAATTCAAGAAGGTGGATTAAATTTTTGCTTGATACTTTGCCTGGCTTTGATACAGAGAAGTTGCGAAATCTTAATATTGCCGAAGTTAGAATGTTAAGGATGTTTTGCTATACTCTTTGGGATTTAACACGAAATGATTTTGATAATGGTGATGTATCTGCTAAACTTTTATCCCTCGTTAATAATTCGGTTGTTTTAAATGAAATTATTGAACTTTTAAAGTTTAATTTAAATCGTATTGACTTTGGTGACAAGAATGTTCTTGCTGATTCTAATATACCATTAGATTTGTATTGCTCTAATTCAAGGGATCAGATTTTAGCTGCTTTTGATGATTTTAATCCCCATGCAATGCGAGAAGGTGTGAAATATTATGATAAATTCAAAACTGATATCTTTTTGATAACATTAAATAAATCTGATAAAGAATATTCGCCCTCTACCAATTATCACGATTATTCCATTAGTGAAACTCTTTTTCATTGGCAAAGTCAAAGTACTACTTCTATAGATTCTCCAACGGGAAAGAGGTATATAAATCATGTAAGTAAAGGTAATATTATTCTTCTTTTTGTAAGAGAATCAAAGTCGAGTAGTATCTCTTCATTTACAGAGAACTATACTTTTCTTGGTAAAGCAAGACATGTATCACATAATGGCAGTCGTCCTATAAATATTATCTGGCAGCTTGAAGAACCCATACCTTCAAAATTTATCAAAACAACCAGCAAATTGATGGTTGGTTAGCTTATAATGTAATAAGGTTAGAATTTCTGATTATGATTTGAAGAAAAGTGTAATATTACTCGGTTTAACCATGATGTGTTGATATATTGTACTATTGGTATTCTGATAAATTCAATGTGCCTTAGGAATGATTCCAGAAACTCTTGCCTATTTTATTATGTTTAACCTACTCTGATGCTGCCGGATCGCGGAAATGAGAAGCCTCATTAAGCCTCTTGAATGCTTCTGAGAGATGTTCCAGGAACTTCCCGACAATCGGGGTGAATTTCTGATATTTTCGCCAGATGAGATATGACGGGGTGGTAAGCTCCGGATACAGCGGAATCCATGTGAGTCCGTTTTCCGGGCTGGTGTTCACCAGTCCCTGGTACGATAACATAACGGCGACCTGCTCTTTGACAAACACGGAGCCGTTGTAGGCCAGATTGACCGTATCCGTAACCTTAAGCTCCTTTGCCCGTTCGCCGCACCAGCCGGATATTTCCTCTGAGAGCCCCTGGGTTGAGACGATGACGTTATACGGCAGCAGATCCGCGATGGTGATTTTATTAAGGGCGGCCAGAGGATGATCGCGCCGCGCTACGATGCCCCACCTGTCGTCAGCCGGGTAACGGATGCGGTCGTATTTCCCGGTATCTGGTAATCCGGAAATTATGACAAAATCAAGGAGCCCCTGATCCATCTTCTCGGTTACCTGTTCGGTCATGCCGCTAATGAGATGGCAGCGGAGTCCGGGATGCTTCTTTCGGAATGCGAAAAGCTCCCGGGCGAAGATATCCATATGACAGGATTCCGGTGCTCCCACATGGACATCCCCGCCCATAATATCTTCCAGGTCCTTGAATTCCTGTTTGGTCTTGTCCACGAGGGAAACGATGTCCTCGGCTCTTTTCTGGAGCAGGAGGCCTTCTTCTGTAAGCCTTAAGCCGCTGGCGATCCTCTCAAATAGCGCGCAGCCGAATTCAGCCTCCAGCTCCTTCATCTGCTTGGAAAGGGCGGACTGAGAGAGAAATACCATCCCGGCAGCCCTGGTAATGTTGCCGGTACGGGCCACCGCAAGAAAATTCCTTAAAAGTTTCAGATCCATATCAGCTGTTTCTCCCTGACTGTTTTCTCTGCCGGTTCACCCTTTAAATACCCCCGGCGTTTCTGTACCTCAGGTATTCCAAAATGGAATAATGCTCCATGAATTTTTATCAATTGCTATTATACGATGAGTCCTCTATAGTTAGAAGTACAGGGAGAGCGGGAAAGGGAAGCGGTTCGGAAAAGTACTTGAAGCATCAGGAGTTCTCCG